>NZ_JAGPXJ010000083.1:0-34656 GCF_018070605.1 Streptomyces sp. B15 | reverse complement strand
TTCTGCGAGTGCTTGTCCTGTGGCGTATCCGGGTTCGGCCTCGCGCAGGGTCTTGAGTATTTGGTCTGTGGCTGAGGGGCCGGGAGGGGGTGCTACGCCGGCGGAGATCTCTGCCGGTGTCGGTTCCTGCGCCCGCCTTTCTGCGAGTGCTTGTCCTGTGGCGTATCCGGGTTCGGCCTCGCGCAGGGTCTTGAGTATTTGGTCTGTGGCTGAGGGGCCGGGAGGGGGTGCTACGCCGGCGGAGATCTCTGCCGGTGTCGGTTCCTGCGCCCGCCTTTCTGCGAGTGCTTGTCCTGTGGCGTATCCGGGTTCGGCCTCGCGCAGGGTCTTGAGTATTTGGTCTGTGGCTGAGGGGCCGGGAGGGGGTGCTACGCCGGCGGAGATCTCTGCCGGTGTCGGTTCCAGCGCCCGCTTCTCTGCGAGCACCTGCCCCGTGGCATAACCCGGCTCGGCCTCGCGCAGAGTGTCGGCCAGGGCTTGCACCTGATCCGGGTGGTTTTTCGCGTACACGCCCAGACCCCCGGTGATACCCACTCGGCCCGTGACCCCCGAGTACTTCTTGCTCCCGAACCCGAGGACGGTGCCGACGGCGCCCCCGTAACCGACGTCCTTGGTGAAGTCGCCGGCGGGTGTGCCGGATTGGCCGAGGTAGGGGGGTTTCTCTCCGCTGCCCGGTGGTTTGGCGACGCCGGCGGACACCTCGCCCCGGGTGGGTCGGAACGCCGGGTTGAGCGGGTCTTTCGAGGGCTCGGGCGGGATCCAGCCGGGCTGTGACTGATTCAGAGCCCGCATCACGTCGGGGTACTGGCTGAGGTATGCGCCGGCGTTCCACAGACCGCCCAGGATCCCGCCGGCCGACGCCCCCTTGGGGCCTGCCACTGCGCCGGTACCGCTTCCGGCGACCACTCCCTCGGCCGTGCGGCCTCCGAAATCACCCCATTTCCAGGCGGGGCCGGGGGCGGGCTCGTTCGCGCGGTGGTTGACGATCGACTCATCGGGCCGTGGACCGTCCTCGGGGGGAGCGGGCGGGTCGGCGGGAGCGTCCTGGCCGACCACAGGAGCGGCCGGAGCCGCCGGAGACGCCGGAGCCGAGGGGGTCGCGGTGGCCGGGGGTTCACCTGATGCGGACGAACCGGAAACAGTGGCCGGCGTTCCAGGCCCGTCCTGCTGCGGGCCCGGCACTCCGGGGCCCGCAGCCGACGTCGGCACGGTTTCCGCTCCGGCGTGCGGGTGGGCCTGCTGTGCGGCCGCCCGGTTCGCGTGCTGCTGAGGGAGCGAGGAGTGGTCCGCGGCCTGGGCCTGGCCCGGCTGCATGGACGCCGAGAACAGCCACGCACCGACCCCCAGTGCTCCCGCCGTTCGCACCAGTTGGTGGCTCCACAGCGGCTTGGCGTGTCGCTCCGACTGGGGGAACGGGACGACCGACCGTGCCCCTTTCGCCGGCTCGTCGCGATCACCGGCACCGATCATGCTGGACCCGACGGCGTCGATCAGCTCACCTATCGTGGCCGCCGGCACCTCGATCACCGGACCGCCGCGCGGGGACGGGCACGCCCGTGTCTGCCCCGGCGGCACCGCCACGTACGCGACGCGCCCGAGCCCGGCGAGCTCCTCTTCCTCGACACCGACGATCAGCAACGTGGCTGCGGACAGCTCCACACCCGTGGCCTGCACATCCCACCAGGCCCGCAGCCGCCACGCCGCCCCCGGCGCGGCGAACTCGTGCCCGTACATGGGCGCCAGGAGCACGGGCATGTCGCCACCCGTCTCGACCAACCGCGACCGCATTCCCGTGGCGACGGAGTGAGCCAGGCGGTAGTCACTGACCATCACCAGACAGGCCTGTGCCGCGTGATCCTTCGACGAACGGGAACGTGCCGGCGCGTGCGGGGGTCCGCCAGGGGAATCCGGGACTTTCCGCAGATGCATTCGTGGCGCCTCCTCAGGCTGGACGATGCGGGCCGTCCCGTGCGTCACGGGACATGGCACGGCAAGGTCTTCATCTCTTGGGGTGCGGCGACGCCGGCGGGCTCGCACCGGGGCCGACCCCCGTCCGCCCGCAACTGCTGCGCCTCCGCGTGCGGCAACCTGCTTGCCGACTCGATCGAGGACAGCACCGTTCGAGTTGTTCAGCCGCCCCCTGGCGCCACCCGAACAACAAGGTGTGTGCCGACGACGGCAACGCGGGCGCCGTGTGCCGTGTGTGCCGACAAGGGAGGCTGTCACCTGTGGCCAGGTCGGTATTCCAGTTGCTTGCAGGCGTCCGCGACGAACGCACCTGCCACGACCGTGACCATCTCGATGCCGACTGTGCAGCCGGCGCTATTCTGCTGTGTCATGCCCGAGACACGCCTCGACACTGCTCGGATCCGGGCGGCTCGCCGGATGATCGATCCGATTTTTCTCGACACTCCGCTGTTCCGCTGCGAGCCGCTGGAGCCCGGCCTCGGGTGCGCGGTGAGCATCAAGCTCGAAACGGCGAACCCTGTCCGCAGCTTCAAGGCTCGCGGCACCGAGATCGTCGCGAGCCTGCTCGCTGATCACGGCCCGCGAGCTGTGGTGTGCGCCAGCGCGGGCAACCTCGGCCAAGCCCTCGCCTGGTCGGGTCGCGGCCGGGGGCTCGACGTCACCGTCGTGGCGTCCCGCTTCGCGACTGCGGCCAAGCTCGACCGCATCCGCGCGTTGGACGCCACGCTGGAACTGGTGGACGGCGACCACGAGATGGCTCGCGACCGGGCGGCGGCCATCGCCCGGCACGACGGCATCCGGCTGCTCGAAGACAGCCTGGACATCGAGACGTGCGAGGGCGCGGCGACCATCGGCCTGGAACTGGTCCACAGCGCGCCCGTGCCGTCGTTCGACACCGTTCTGGTCGCTCTCGGCGGCGGGGCACTGGCCAGCGGCGTGGGTCATGTGATGAAGGCCGTTGCCCCTGGAGCCGAGGTGATCTGCGTCCAGCCGCTGGGCGCACCGGCGATGACACGCTCGTGGCGCGAGCGGCGCGTCGTCACGACCGATTCGACCGATACGATCGCTGACGGCGTCGCCGGCCGGCGTCCCATCCCGGCCGTCCTGGACGATCTCCTCCTGGTCGCTGACGACGCCGTCCTGGTCCAGGAGGCGTCCATCATCGCCGGTATGCGGATGCTCCTCGACCACGCCGGCCTCGTCGTCGAACCGTCGGCCGCGCTCGGCATCGCGGCGATCCTCGAGGACCACGAACGCTTCGCCGGCCGACACATCGCCATCATCGTGTGCGGCAGCAACGTCGACGTCGACGCATATCGTCGCTGGGTCGATGCGGCTCCCGACCACCACAGGCTCTGATACCGGCATCTCCGGCTCGGTCCGGCCCGGCCCCGTACTCGCTCGCCATGACGGGACGCGGGGGTTCTTACTGCCTGGCCTTCGCGAGGGAGGGCCCGTAGCGCTCTGTGCCGGTTTCGATGACGGTGCCGTCGCAGCCGAAGTCGGACAGCCATCGCTGCCGGGGAGTCGGCCGCCCGGACGCGCCGTGCCGACATGCGCCGGTCGCGGTTCTCGCCCTCGGCCGTCAGCAGTTCGGTGAGGAAGCCGCGGTAGGACAACTGCTCGCATTCGGCCCGGGCGAGGATGTCGGGGAAGGCTGAGTCCCATACGAGCGAGGGAGGGGAGCAGCGATAAGGAAGGATGCCCATGAGACCAGTACGAGGAAGCGAGGCCGGCTGTGACGGAGTCGAAGGCTTTGGACCTGATCCATCTGGAGGACATGGACGGCAATCGCTGTTTGGTGCGCGTCACCGGCCGCTTGCGGCCCGGAGTACTGACCAGCCACGACTTGCTGCGCGCTGATGTCCTGATATCCGCGAGCTTCGTCGACGCGCGATTGGAGATGTGTCTCTCCCAGCAGGACCTCTCGTCCTGGCAGCAGTCGCTGGCCGAACTCGGCCCGGGCGGCAACGCGAGCCTCGGCGCGGGCCGCGGCCTCGAACTGGGCATCCAGGTGAATGACGAACGATCGGTCTCTGTGTGGGTCGAGGATCCCGACCGCCTCACCACGGTGTTGCTGATCCGCACGTCCGAGGACTGGATCGCAGAACACCACGACCGACTGCGGCACGTTCGGCAGGCCTGGCCCGGAGAGGTCGTGGAAACGGCTTCCGCCGCCTACGAGTGGGGTCCGGAGCACCGGCACTGAGCTCGGCATCACAGCCGCCCTGACCGACATCGCGAGTTCGGTTCGGCAGCCAACAGATACGTACGCGGATCAAAGGCCGGCGATCAAAGGCCGGGCGCCGCGCCCCCTGTCGCCGACGCTCTGTCGAACGGCGCCCTGCCCTGCGCCGTCAGCCGACCCGTCGTGCCAGCACCTGTCCTGGCCAGGCCTCGGACAGGAAACGGCTTACGGGGGTGAAACCGTTGCGCTCGTAGAACGCGACCAGTTCGCCCCCGCCGCCCGCCCAGCAGTCGACCCGCAGCAGTTCCACGCCGACCCGCCGGGTCTCCTCGACGGCATGGGCCAGCAGTGCTGCTCCGATGCCCATACCGGCGTACCGTCGGTCGGAGACCAGCAACCGGATGTAGCGCTCGGGTTCCTCGGCCGGCGCGATCGGCATCTGCGGACTGGGTCCGCAGTCCAACACCATGGCTCCGACAGGGGCGCCGTCCAACTCGGCGACGTACGGGACGTTCTCGGTCACATACCCTTCGACCCGCGCCATCCCGTCAGGCCGCTGCGAATGCGGTGTCGTGCCCCACTGTTCCGTGTTGCCACGCTGGTTCATCCAGATCACCGCGGAGTCGAGCATGTCCAGGATGGCCGGTGCGTCGGCCAGGCTGCCTGGTCTTATCCGTATGCCATGCGGAGTGTCGTTCACGGCAGAAGCCTAGGCACTGCCGGGCGGGAGTGGGGGGGGCGGCGGTGACGTGAGGACGTCACACCGAGCTGTTCTCGCGGTCGCGACCTCGACCGCGACCGCCGTTGCCGTCGCCGTCTCGATGCGGGGGAGCGGGGACATGCGAGGGGCGGTTGCGTCCCAGGCGTTCATGCGCGGAAACGAACTCGTCGGCGCTGACGGCGGACAGCGTGGACAGGTCGAGGGCGAGTGCGAATCCCGCGATGATCTCGGCGAGGCGCGGTTGCCCGCCTTGCCCGGCACAGTCGAGCATTTCCAGCAGGGCGTGCTGGGCGGGAAGCCCGGTACCGCCGCCGACCGTGCCCACGATGAGGGCGGGCAGCACCATCGTCGCCCGCACGCCGTCGCCCGCGGGCTCCAGCTCGAGGTGGCCGAGGCTGGATTCGTGCACCGAGGCGATGTCCTGTCCAAGTGCGGTGAACATTCCGCCGACGGTATTTGCGACGCAGACGTTGTTGCCGACCATGCCGCCGTGCACGCCTCCGCCGCGCTGGATCCGGTGCGTCTCCAGCAGGTCTTCCGGTGTGGTCTTGAGTACGTCGCGCAAGGCGTCGGCACACACGTCGGCCTCCGCGACCACGCGGGTGCCGCGGCCGTTGAGAAAGCTGTGGTAGGTGACCTTCTTGTCCCCGCTCAGATTCCCCTCGACCCGGAAGCGGTCGATTTCCGTCCCGGTTTCCGCGGGGAAGCGGGCGAGAGTCCACTGACATACGTGCCACGTGCACGCCGAGGTCATGTTCTGGCCCGCGGCATCGCCGGTCTCGTATGAGAAGACCAGGTGCACGGTGCGGCCGGTCATCACCGGGCGGACGCCGACGAGTACGGCGTGGCGGGAGACTCGGGCCGCTTGGGCGCGCAGCTCTTCAAGACGGTCGGTGATCCACTCCGCGAACGAGGCGGCCTCGCCGAGGGAGCCGAGTTGGAAGACCGGCGCCCGGGTCATGAGCTGTGCCACCGCATGCGTACGCACGCCACCGGACTGTGAGAGGGCACTGGCACCGCGTGAGGCCGAGGCGACCAGCGCACCCTCGGTGGTGGCCAAGGGCGCGTACAGCCTGCCGGAAGCATGCGTGCCTGCGAAGAGCAGTGGCCCGGCGAGCCCGACGGGTACTTCCACCGCACCGATGAGGTTCTCCACATTGTTGGTGAGGTCTTCCGCACGCGTCTGCAGGTGTTCCAGAGGCGCCAGCGGCATTCCTGTCTTTGTGCGCAACCAGTCCAGCCGCACTTGTCGCGCGGCCTCCGTATGGCTGTCACGCGCAGGAATGGAGGGCGTGTCGCCGGTATCGGGTTTGGGGCACATGAGGACTCCACGGTGGTGTGTCTGTCGTCTTACGCGGGCACTTGCCGAACGAAGTGGCGGATGGGCTCCTTCCATCGTTCTCATAGGCACTGACTGAAAGGGAGCCACGCCAAGGCAGGGATGCGTGAATGTGTTGAACGCCCGCACCTTGGTGAAATGTGCGGTGCAAAATTCCTCTCCGCGTGCTTCGCACGGATTGAGGGTTCCTCGGCGGCGGGACACATGGGCGCGGAGCCTCGACAACACTCCGGGCACCGAGCCTGGCGGCGTCCGGCGTCAGCGGTCCGCGTGCGGCTGACCGACAACGACTGGGCAACAGCCGTCCTGTCGGGCTGGAGTCGGCACCGCGCACGGTGCGAGGGTGAGGCGCATGAGGTCCCGTACCGCTGTATCAGCCGTTGCCGTGGGCATTTGTGTCCTGCTCACCCCGCTCACCGGATGCGGCGGGGGCGGAACGGGCCATCAGCCGTCCGCCTCCAACGGCGGGACGCCGGCTGCCGGGGAACCCAGCGCGCCCGCCGAGAGCCGGTCGCCGTCCCCCGGGAAGGGGTCGAAGGATCCGGACGACATCAACGGTGACGGATTCCGCGACCTCATCGTTCCGGTCTCCACCGGCGGCGACCGGGGCGCCCGGAGCCGCGACGAGCGGGTCGGCGTGGTCTACGGCTCCGCCAAGGGCCTCGCCCCCTCGACGCGCACGGTCTACGGAGCCCGGAACCTGGGCCTGCCCCGTCCGGCGGAGAACGCCGAGCGCGACACCGTCGCCGCGGACAGGTTGGTCACCGCCGATCTGGACGGCGACGGCTTCCCGGACTTCGTCACAACCGTCACGGGCGAGCGCGTGACAGACGGGAAGATCGCCGCGGCGCGCAGCGTCGCGTATGTGACCTGGGGCGGACCTCACGGGCCCACGGAGGGGTCCGGAGCGACCCCGGTCCGGCTTCCGCAGAGCGTCTCGAAGCTGGGCGTGGAATCCGTTGTGCGCGGCGACTTCGACGGCGACGGGCACCACGATCTCGCGGCGCTCGGACTCGACCGTTCGTCCGTGGTGCTGCTGTACGGTCCGTTCACCCGGTCCGGTGCGCCGACGCGTACGGATACCCGCATGGCAGAGGAGTACAGCCGACTCGTCGCAGACGACATCGACCCTTCCGGAAAGCCGCGCGCGACACCCCTGTTGATCCATGCGGTCGGCGATGGTGAGCAGTCCGGCAACGCCCTCTATACGGCCCGCCGCGGCACCGGCCTGTCCCAGAACGGCAAGCAGCTGCGTCGCGGAAACGCCTACGCGTTCGGCGACTTCGACGGCGACGGGCAGCGCGACGTGGCGATCGGCGACGACGGCAGCCGGAACAACGAGCCAGGTTTTGAGACGGAGGCACCCCAAGTCGACGGATCGCTGACCGTATACCCCGGCAAGGGCGGCGCACCGGTCACCCACCGGCTGCCCAAGGCGCCCAAGGGCGCGGCCACCGGCTACGGACCCGGCGGATTCGTGGCCGCCGACCCGGACGGCGACGGCCGCGACGGCATCCTGGTCGCCACGTACGAGGGGGGCACGCTCATCGACGGCGACGAACGCACCCGCGTCCGGCGCGAAGGGCCTGCGCGGGCGAACGGTCGGAAGACGCCCGCGAAATGGCGGCACGCCCGGCCCGCGGGGGCGGCCGACTTCAACAGCGACGGCAAAGACGAGCTGATCCTGAACTGGGGGCCCGGCACCCTGTTCGGCCTGTACGGCGAGACCCCGACGCACTGGTGGATCACCGACGGCACGACCTCCCGGAACAAGGCGTCCTTCGCCACCACAGGGTTCGCTGCGCGCACTTCGTCCTCAGGAGCGTCGCCGGCAAGCTGAGCGAGGCGCCGGGCCTTCGGTGAGCGACTCGGCCTGCTGCGTCCCGGCAGCCCGGCGACGTAGCCCACTCCGGCCCCTCGAGCATGCGGCGGAAGTGCCGGTGCAGCCCTGCCGAGTTGCCGGCCCAGCACGCCGTCGACAACCTCGACACCTCGTCGACCACCTCGACGGCGAGGGGCGGCGGCCTCCGCCTCATTCCTCCTCGGCGAGCACGATGATGTGGTCCTCCTCCGTCAGGCGGAGCCGAGTGGCCTTGGGCGGATTGAGGTGCACGCCATAGGCGGGGGAAGCGCCACGCTCAGCGCCCAGCCGGAACCCGACGGCGGTCTCACCGAGGCGGCGGGCGGCCTCGATGACCGTCGCGAAGTTCGCCTCGGCGCCGGACTTGAGGTAGCGGGTGGCGGGCTTGAGGTAGATCTCGGAGCCCGCGGGGTCGAAGAGATCGATCAGCACGTCGTGGAGGTGCCGGTTCTCCGTGAGTTGCGCCAGCATCAGGCTGATCAACTTCGAGCTGACAATGAAGTCGTCGGCCCTGGTGACCTGGGCGACCTCGCGGTTGCTGTCCTCGTTCATCTCCGTGACGATCGAGTACGGGTCGCCCAGCCGGTTCTCGATGTCGCGCAGGTGGAGCAGGGTCACCAGGGTGCGGTTGTCGGCCTGCTCCGCGTCGGTGCTCTCGTCGGAGAGCATCAGGACGTGCTGGTAGCTGCCGGGGTCGAGGGCCTCCAGCGAGCGCCTGCTGGTGGGCCGGCAGGGTTTGTAGCCCACGGTGAGGTTCTCGTACGGACCCAGCACATCCGCCGCCGGACGGTGCGAGGCCGCGATGTCCAGCGCGGAGCCGCGTTCGACGAAACTGTCCAGCAGCTCGATGATCTTCGGAACGCGCCCGTTCCAGCCGATCAGCAGGGTGCGGTCCGGAGTCAGATCCGGAGGCTCGGCCGATGCCAGCGCTTCCTCGACGATCCGGGCCGGGTGCCTGGTCGCGAGCTTGATGAACAGGTCGTCCTCGGCGAGCACTATGACGCCGTCGTCCTCGCCGATGACGGTGTCCATCGGCGGGTTGAGCAGGAGCTGACCGTCGGTGCGGCGCAGTCCCACGGGAGTGCCCAACTCGTAGCGGTGCAGCGCCTCGCCGTATGTCACCCCGGTGAGGGAGGGCTCGGCGCGGATGTAGAGCTCACTGCCGTAGAAGCTGAGCAGCTCGTTGCAGACGGTGGACAGGCCGGTCTGCCGGTGGGACTGCACGATGAAGCGAACGGCGATGTCGTCGGCGTCGATCACCACACCGTGTTCGCCCGCCGCCAGACGCGCTGCCGCGAGGTTGTCCGAGTCCTGTACCGCGGCCACCACATGGGGCCGTGGGCTGCGCCAGGCGCGGTTGTTCAGCACCAGCAGTGTCTTGATGACCATGGTGTCCGCCTCGAGGTCCGTGGGCGGCAGCACCATGATGGCCTTGCTGGTGTCCGGGCTGACCAGCTCCAGGTCCGCGCGCTTGAGTGGATTGCCCGATCGGCAGATCACCCGCGTCCTTCCCGTTCTGGGCACCCGCAGCCGGATCTGCTCCTCCATGGAGACCTTGTCCCGGTCGGCGAGCACCACCACGCAGGAGCGGCGCTCGCTCTGGTTGGCCTCGACCAGCTCATCGATCACCGTGAAGATCTGCTCCGACCAGCCAAGGACGATGGTGTGACCTCGCTCGAAGAGCCGCGACCTGCCCTTCCGCAACTGCTCGATCCTGGCGTTCAGTCCCGCTGTCAGCACACCGATCAGCGCACTGACGATGAAGATCCCGCCGATCGTCACCGTCAGCATGAGGGCCAGGAAGACCGGACGTCCGGTGTCGTCACCCATGGTGCCCGGGTCGAGCGTGCGCAGCAGGCTCATCCACGCCACACCGAGCCATCCGCCGTGCGCTTCGGTGTCCTCGTCGGTGAACAGCATCACCGACGTGGCGACGACCACGATCAGCCCGGCGGAGGCGAGCGCCAACCAGCCGATCAGCGCGGGCGTACCCCGGTCCATCGTGCCGTCGAACCAGTACCGCAACCGTTCGCGTAACCGCACTCCGAGCCCCCTCCCGATCTCGACTGCCCGCCCCGCGACGATCTTGCCATGCGGAAGGGTTCGGGGCGCGCCCCGGGTCGGCACCGGACGCTCCGCCTCCCTGGTCAGAGGCGGTGCGGCCAACACACTCGTCGACGCGGAGCGCTGTCCTGTCCGTCGGCTTCGGGGCGGTTTCCGACCCGGCATACGAACGACGGCTTCGCTCGGCTCCGCGCATTCGGTCTCGGCCTCGGCCTCGCCGTGCAACCTCCGGCACCCCGGAAGCAGACGAATCCCTGCCGGTCGCCGGGCGCGGCGTGCCGAGCGGTCCGAGTCGGTCGAACGCCTTCGCGCCTTCGAGAATCGCGGTCCAGCCCTGTCGCCCACACGGGCCAACGGGCACTCTTCGCCAGGGCTGCGGCCGTCACCGACATCGAACGCACCATCTAGATCGAACTCACCGTCTAGGGTGACGCCGTGCTCGATGACTGGAACACCGACAGAGTCGACCGCTTCCGCGCCGAGGCAGCCTCCCGGGGGTTGCCGACGGACGAGGTGGACACATGGATACGGCGGGCCCTGCCGGGCGTGTACTGGGCGCGTGGCGGTGACGGCCCGGTTTCGGCCCGGCTGGGCGGCGACCCGCTGCTACCGGTGGACGCCCCCGATCCGTCCTTCCCCTTCGTCGCCTCCATCGACTGCGGGCTTCTCCCGTCCGGCGCCGCCGGACTTCCCCTCCCCTCCGACGGTCACCTGCTCTTCTTCGCGGAACCCGACCCGGGCTTCACCGGACCGGTTGCCGACGCGGTGCGCCATGTCTCCGCGCGTACGCCGACAGCCGCCCGTGCCGACACCGGGCATGAACCGTTCGCGCCGCAGGAGATGCGCACGACTTGGCACCACCTTTCCCCGCCCGACCCGGAGAGCTTCGCCGAAGCACGGTGGGAGGAGCCCGATGACGAACAGTACGAACTCGCCGACGAGCTGCAGAGTGCCTGGACGCACGTAGGGGGCTCGTGGCCCGTCTGGACATTCGCGCTCGGCGGCCACCCGATCGTCATCAACGACGATCCGCTCTTCCTGGCGCGCGACAGCGAGCCGGAGGCCGGGGACGCCGACGAATGGGTGCTGTTGGCCACTTGGCGGTGCGACGCGGACGTGGCGGAACTGGACTCGGGCGTCATCAGCTGGCTGATCCGCCGACAGGACCTGGCGTCCCTGCGGTTCGACCGCGTCTACGGCCACGTCGGCATGTGACAACCGCCCACGTCCGCGCCGGAAGCACAACCGGCTGGGACCCGCCTGCCGCACCGCGACTTCCGCCTGCCCAAGGACCTGCTCCTGCATACCTTCGGGCCCCCGGCCCCGGACATGCCGTCGGGAGCCGGTCGCAGGGGCCTCGAAGCCGGCCGCGCACAGGAGTGGAACGCCCGGTGGATGAACAGCCGTCAGTTTCTCGACACCACGAGTCGTGCACAGCAATAACCATCAAGCCGGGAATAAAGAAAACCAGATCAGTGATCTGATTTCCGAGAGCGCCTTGCTCGGTGCATGTTTCACGAACTGTTTCAGTAGGGAATGTCTCTCTCGATAGGAATACCGGAGTGCCGGTGTTCGCGACAGAAATGCGAGGGGTGCGGATGGCAAGCGTCTTGCGCAAAGTCCGTCATACGGCCGGCGTCGTGGCAGCTGCTCTGTTGCTTTCAGTGGCGACCGCAACATCTGCCGATGCCGACTCGGTGCGACCCTTCCAGGGAGGCCACTGCAACGGATGGATCTTCCCGGGGTGCCTTCACACCATTGGAGAGCCTGGCGGCGAGGTCCGGTTCGGAAAGGACAGCTACCTGGTGACCGCAGACGTGGAGTTGCTGTACCGGAGCGACGCAACCTACGGCTACATCGAACACTGGTCCCGCGAATATGGTGGCGGGCGAAGCGACATCAAGCGTACGACGTACATTTATCCAGGCCGTGACGATCCTTCAAACGGAAGGTTCCAGCGGGCAACGGATACCCTGGCCGGGAGGGGTAAATACAGCCCTACCCACGGAAAGAGCGTCGTGGTCAGGTTCTGTGTCGCGGGTAATGCCGTTTCAGGGTTCTGCGGCAAAGAGATCGAGATCTTCGAGAAATCACGTTGACCCGACGGCGCACTTCGAGATGCGCCTTGGCGTTTCGGGGGTGGGAGCTGGTGTGGATTCGGACGGCTGACTGGTTCGCCATGGTGACGAACCGGCTCGTCCGACCACCGGGGTCGCAAGGCGGACCAGGTGCCCTCGACCGGGTCGAGCGGGCTGTAAGGCGGCGATCGCCCGCCCCGGCTGGCGCCGCCGCGTCGTGGCAGCCAACGGCGTACCGCAGCGGACGGGCGGACGGGGCCGAAGCCACCCCCGTACCGGCCTCGCCGCCACCGCTCCAGGCACTCCGGCTCACCCCTCTGGGCGTGCCGAGGACGACATCACAGCGAGAGCCCGCGAGGATGGCGCACGAGGGACCTCGGTCGCACTCGTGAATGGCTGGTGCCTGCCGTGCCCGTGACCGCAGCTGCCGGTATATCTCCGCTGTAGGGGGGAGGCATGACCGAGATCGATTCCGACCGGGCCGGCAGTGAGCGGCGCCCGGCGCACCCCAACCCGGAGTCCGGCCTGTTCGACCTCAGACGTGTCGGTGCGAATCCGGACTACTGGTATCCCGTCGCGCTGTCCCGGAAGGTTCGTACGGGCCAGGTGGTCGCGACCGCGTTCGCCGGCGAGCGCATCGCCCTCTACCGCGGGGAGAACGGCGCCGTCCATGCTCTGGAGGACAGGTGTGCCCACCGGCAGGTGCCGTTGAGCATGGGTGTCGTGGAAGGTGAGACCCTCCGCTGCTGCTATCACGCCTGGGCCTATCGCGGTGACGGCCGCATCTCACAGATCCCGTATCTGTCGAAGGGAGACGGCCGGCCGCCGCGCGGGGTGCGCGGTTACCCCGTCCGTGAGGCCTACGGGCTGGTGTTCCTCTTTCCGGGCGCCCCGGAGAAGGCGGCGCTCACCGCGTTGCCCGAGTTGCCGGCGTTCGGCTCACCGGCCTACAAGACCATGACCTTCTCCCGACCGGTGCGCTGCCACTACTCGTTCATGCACGAGAATCTGCTGGACATGAACCACCAGTTCCTCCACCGGGGCGTCGTCGGAAAGCTTCACCCCCAACTGCTGGAGTCCCGGACCGGAACGCGGTCGGTGGAGGCCCGCTACCTGTTCACGCACGTCGGCGGGAAGCGCAACCGTGGCGCCGAACTGCTGGCCACCGAGGGCACCGGCCGCAGAGGCTCCTCCGACACCATGATCATCCGTACGGACTACCCGTACCAGACCCTCGACCTGGTTCCGCAGAACGCCGAACGCCCGGCCTTCCGTCTGTGGGCCGTATATGTTCCCGAAGGCGCCGAGCAGCGCACATGTCATGCCTACGGCCTCCTCATGATCGCCAAGCCCCGGATCCCCGGCGCTCTGCACCTGGCCTGGCCGCTCATCCGGCGGTTCACCGAGCGGGTGTTCGCCGAGGACCGGATGGCCGTCGAGGCCGAGCAGCGGGCGTGGGAGGAGCAGAACGAAGACCGCAACCACGAGGTCTTCCCCCTGATCCTGGATGTCCGCGAGGTACTGCGCGGCAACGGCGTCCCTTTGCGCCCCAGCAGCGGAGCAGCCGCGTGCGGCCCCGCCCTGGGTGTCTGAGGCAGCGCCCCGCGAGGAACGCGGCACAGGGCCACTGGTCGGGCAGCCGCCCCTCGGCAGGACCGACCGTCTGGTTCACCAGGGCACGCGGCCGATGAAGGCGAGCAAGCGGGGCGGGAGGGGGAGGGGGAGGGCTGCGGAGTCCGGCACCGATCAAACACGGAAGGGCGCAAGGCTTCGCGGGGGCCCGGCCCCTTGTCCTCGACTCTGCCGCCCCGCAGACTGGCAAGTCTGGAGTCAGTGCTCCAAGGGGGGAATCCATGGCCACTGAGGCGGAGCGCGCGCTGGGTGCCTTCATCCGCAACCACCCGACGGACAATGGGCGTCGCGGGCGCGTATCGATCGTCGCGCTGTTGGTCGGCCTGGTCTTCGCCGTCATCGCCGTCCCGGTGACCATTGCCGTATTCTCCGAGGACGGGAGCGGCGCGCCAGTGGCCGGACTCCTGTGGGGCGGCGCGCTCGTCGGGCTCTACGGCGGTGTCTCCAGCGGGTTGCGGACCCTGCGGCGGCACGGCGAGGTGTTCGTGCTGCGAGAGGACGGGCTGGTCTACCGGCGGACGGGGGAGACCCTGGTGCTGCCATGGACGGCGGTCCGCCGCGTGGTCGAGCGCGGGCAGGACCACGCCCTGGGCAGACTCATGGGATGGGACGTCCACCTGGTCATTCGGCTGCGGGACGGCGGTCGGCTACTGCTGACCGGCTACACCAAGGACGCGGCCCGACTCTCCGCGGTGATCCGGGCCGCCGTGCCGGCCACGACGGGCCGCGCCGACTGAAGCGCGTCACAGAAGGCTGTGGGGCGGGCATTTCCTCTCGGACACGGTTCGCTGCTACCGGAACTATCGCTTCGAAACCGCGTCTGCGCATGTAGGAGCGACCCTCGCGGAAGTCGTCACCCGGTACCGCTGCGGGTTCATCCGGTACCGCCCAGGTTTACCTCGTGGTTCAACCCCACACCGGATGTCGGATGCGTTGCCCCCTCGTAGTGTCTGGCGACGATCGTGAGACCGGAGAACGAGGGGGATGGACACATATGCGCAGAACAGCAGCGCTACTGGCTGCGACAGGCGCGGTCGCGGTGGCGACGCTTTCCGGGTCCGCCGCGGCCCTGCCTCAGCAGGACGGGACCGCTCAGGCCGAAGAGCGTACCGCCGGGGCCCGTACGGGGACCGGGGGAGCGGGCAAGGCGGCAGAACGGGGGAGTCCGTTCGCCGGCACCGAGATGAAGTCGGTGGCCGGAAACGACAACATCTTCTATCTCAGGGTGAAGCACAGTGGTAAGTGCCTGACTGTGCGGGGCGCGTCCAAGGCGGAGAACGCGGTCGTCAACCAGTACCGGTGCGTGTCCGGCGCCAGGAACCAGTGGTGGGTGACCTACAACCAGGGCGGTGTCGCCCGCCGGTTCATGGCCTACCACAGCGGCAAGTGCCTCGCCCTCCGCGGAGGCAGCACGGCCAAGGGCACCCCGGCGGTCCAGCGGACCTGCGGCGGCTCCCGGGACCAGATCTGGTTCTCGCTCGCCCCTTACGCGGAAGGGTCCATGAACCCCAGCGCCGGCAGCAACACGGGGGACCGGTGCCTGGACGTACGGGGAGCGAGCAAGGCGGACAACGCACAGGTGATCGTGTGGAGCTGCAACGGCAGGAACAACCAGAAGTGGGTGGGGCGCGGATGACTTCGGGGATGAAACGAGCCGGCACGGTTCTGGCCGCGGCCGTGGCGACGGTCTCACTGACCGCGTCGAACAGCAGCGCCGCGGATGCCGCGCCTGACCGGTCGGCTGCTGCGCAGGACAGCACGGTCAGGTACATCGTCAACAAGAACAGCGGCAAGTGCCTGACCGTCTACCGGGCCAGCGGCGCGAACAATGCGACCGTCAACCAGTACAAGTGTGTCGGCGCCCGGAACCAGCAGTGGCGCATGGTGATGACCGGCGGGGACCAGTCGCTGGCGAGTGTGGTCCTGCAGAACGTCAACAGCGGAAAGTGCCTCACGGTCCACGGTGCCAGCGGCGCCAACGGGGCGAACATCAACCAGTACACCTGTGTGGGCGCCACCAACCAGTCCTTCGCCTTCACCCCGGGCCGGATGAGCCGGACACCCCTGTATGCCAAGCCGCTCAGCCGGAAGAAGTGCGTGGACGTGCAGGGAGCCAGCAAGGCGAACAACGCCAACGTCATCCAGTGGTCGTGTCACAGGAAGGCGAACCAGCAATGGGATCTGACCCGCAGCGCCTGACCCCGCTGCTCGGCGCGGTCGTCTGACCCGCCCGCTTCACACCGGCGGCACCGGCGGCGTACAGGTCAGCTCGGCCCGTACGCCGCCACCGCGCGGCGCTCGCGCGGGCCCCGTGCGGGGCCCGCGCGAGCGCTCATCCTCGGAGCCTGGGGCTGCTCCGTGTGCTGACGGATGCGGGCCGCTTCCGACGACTGGTACGGCATCTCGTCGCCGTTCAGCCCGACGCCGGGGGAGCTCTTCGACATCGGTCTGCTGCAAGCGATGATCGCTCCCGCGAGGCACATGGAGCCTCCCGCATCCCCGGAAGCTCCTCGGGTGCTCCGTCGGGCAGTCTTTAGACTGGCCGCGTCGATCCCCGTCCCGCAAGGAGCCGCATGACCGCCGCGCCCCCGCCGACGCATTCCTCCGGACGGCAGCGCGACGCGGCCCGTACGCGGGCGGAGATCCTGGACATCGCGACCGAGGAGTTCGCTCGGCTCGGATACACCGGCGCCCGCGTCGATGTGATCGCCGCCCGTATCCACACCACGAAGCGGATGATCTACTACTACTTCGGCGGGAAGGAGCAGCTCTTCACGGCGGTGCTGGAGCGGGCCTACGCGGTCATCAGGCAACAGGAGCGGGGGCTCGACGTAGGGCACCTGGATCCGGTCGCCGCCATCCGCCGTCTGGCCGAGCTGACCTTCGACCACCACGAGGAGCACCCGGACTTCATCCGGCTGGTGAGCATCGAGAACATCCACGAGGCCGAGCACATCATCGGCTCCGCGACGCTGAGCGAACTCAGTTCGCCCGCCATCGAGGTCATCGGCCGCATCCTCGAGGAGGGCCGCGCGCAGGGCGTGTTCACGGCTGACGTCGACGCGGTGGACCTGCACGCGATGATCAGCTCGTTCTGCTTCTTCCGGGTCGCGAACCGGCACACCTTCGGCGCCCTCTTCGGCCGTGATCTGACCGCGGCCGACAGGCGGCAGCACTACCGCACGATGCTCGGCGACATGGTCCTCGCCTATCTCACCGGGGACACCGCGCGAGAGCGCTGACCCCGTCCGGACGGTCGACCCTCGGCTGTTCAGCCGACCGGCCCCCGCCCGTTCAGCCGACTCTGCCGGCACATTTGGCCACACCCGGGCGGTGGCCCCCGTCGGCCATATGCGTCTCGCGCCATGTGTCTTCGCGCTCCCGGTCGCGATTCCGCGCTCCCGGCCGGGTTGTTCCCGCGCGATGTCTTGACAGCTGGCAGGGGGAGGTTCACGATCCGTGCCAGTGCAATTAACTAACTAGTACGTTACTTGCGCCGCGCCCGCCCGGACCGGAGGCCACCGACGGTTCCGGCCCGCCACGGAAACCCCTGGGCGGGCCCCCGCCGCCGTCCCTTTCACCCGACCCACCAGGCAGCTCCCGCGAAAAGGAAGTGCGAGGAGCGCAGGTGGCCGTCCCCACAGGAGCACGTGTGTCCCCTCGCTCGCATGCCCCGTCGGAACCGCCCCCGGACCCTTCCGCCACACCGCCCGCGGCGACACGTGGCAGGCCCCGCAAAGCGGCCGTCGCCGCGTGGATCGGCAGCGCGCTGGAGTACTACGACTTCTTCATCTACGGCAGCGCCGCCGCACTCGTCTTCCCCAAGGTCTTCTTCGACCCTGACGACCCGGCAACCGCCACGCTGATCTCGATGGCGACCTTCGGCGTGGCCTATGCCGCCCGCCCCGTCGGGGCACTGATCCTCGGCCACGTCGGTGACCGGCTCGGACGGCGCAAGATCATGGTTTTCACCCTGATCCTCATGGGTCTGTCGACCTTCGTCATAGGCTGCCTTCCCACCTACGCACAGATCGGTACCGCCGCACCCGTGCTGCTCGTCCTGATGCGCGTCCTGCAGGGGCTCTCTGCCGCGGGCGAGCAGGCGAGCGCCAACTCGATGACGCTGGAACACGCCCCGGAGCACCGCCGGGGCTACTACACCAGCTTCACCCTCAACGGCACCCAGGCCGGTCAGATTCTGGCGACCCTGGTCTTCATACCGGTGGCGGCCCTGCCCGACGCGCAGCTCTACACCTGGGGTTGGCGCATCCCCTTCCTGCTGAGTATCGCCGTCTCGGTCGTCGGCTATCTCATCCGCCGCAACCTGGAGGAGACCCCCGTCTTCGAGGAGGTGTCCGCGAGCGACGAGGTCTCCCGGCTCCCCCTCGCAGACCTGCTGCGCCACCACTGGGCCGACGTGCTGCGCGTCATCGGCGGGGCGCTCATCGCGACCGTCAGCACCATCTTCACCGTCTGGGCCCTGGCGTTCGCGACCAGCGACACCGTCGGACTGGAGAAGTCCACGATGCTGTGGGTCGGCGCGGTCTCCAACGCCGTCGCGCTGCTCGCCATCCCCCTGTGGGCGAAGCTCGCGGACCGGATCGGGCGCAAGCCGGTCTTCCTCACCGGTTCCCTCGGCTCCGGCATCCTGGTCTTCGCCTATCTGTGGGCGATCTCCGCGGGCAGCTACCCGCTGATCTTCCTCACCGGCATCCTCTTCTTCGGCGTCGTCTACAGCGCGGCCAACGGCATCTGGCCCTCGCTCTACGGAGAGATGTTCCCGGCTCGTGTGCGGCTCTCGGGGGTGGCCATCGGCACACAGATCGGCTTCGCCGTCGCCGGATTCGCCGTCACCTTCGCCGAACAGATCGCCGGGCCGGACGGCGACGACTGGCTCGGCGTCGCGATCTTCACGGCCGCCATCTGTGCCGTGTGCTCCCTCACCATCGCGAGCGCCCGCGAGACGTACCGGGTGCCGACCGGCCGGCTGGGCGAGAAGCCGGACAGCGCGGCACGCGGCGGCGCCGCGAGGCCGAACGGCTCGACCCGGCCGAACGGCTCGACGAGCGCCGCGAAGTCGGCTTCGGCCTGAACGCGCCCCGCCTCCGTGGCCGTCCCCCCGCCGACCGTGCCTGGGGGACGGCCAGGTGGGAGGTCACGGAGGTGCCAGGCACGAACAGCAGGGGCGCCCGTGCCGCCGCCCACCCGCACCCGGTGCTCACTCGCCACCAGGGCGCCCACTCGCACCCCGCGTCCACTCGTCACCGGGCCACTCACCGGTCCCCAGGGCGCCCACTCGTCACCAGGAAAGAGCAGCGATGACCACGCCCTCACCCGCCCCCTCGTACCTCACCGGCCTGATCGGAACCGGCATCCGCCCCTCGTTGAGCCCGGCGCTGCACGAGCGTGAGGGCGACCGGCACGGGCTGCGTCTCCTGTACCGCATCCTCGACCTGGACGTGCTCGGGGCCGGCCCCGAAGCCGTCGGCGAAGTGCTGAGTGCAGCGCGCCTCCTCGGGTTCGACGGCCTCAACATCACGCACCCCTGCAAGCAGGTCGTGACCGCGCACCTCGACGAACTGGCCCCCGAGGCGGCCCGGCTCGGCGCCGTCAACACGGTGGTGTTCCGTGACGGGCTCGCGGTCGGCCACAACACCGATGTCACGGGGTTCGCCCAGTCCTTCGCGCGCGGTCTGCCAGGCGCGCCGACCGGCAGCGTGGTGCAGCTCGGCGCGGGCGGGGCCGGAGCCGCCGTCGCCCACGCGCTGCTCACCCTGGGCACCGACCGGCTCACCGTGGTCGACACCGACGAGGAGCGGGCCGCATCGCTCGCCCGCGCGCTCGGCACCCACTTCGGTAAGGGGCGCGCCGACCACTTCTCCCCGGCCGGGCTGAGGAGCCGACTCGCGGACGCGGACGGCCTGGTGCACGCCACCCCCACCGGGATGGAGGCGCACCCCGGCCTTCCCCTACCCGTGGAGCTGCTGCGGCCGGAGCTGTGGGTGGCGGAGGTGGTGTACCGGCCGCTGGAGACCGCCCTGCTGCGCGCGGCCACGAACCTGGGCTGCCGCACGCTCGACGGTGGCGGTATGGCGGTCTTCCAGGCAGCCGACGCATTCTGCCTCTTCACCGGCAGGGAACCCCACCCGGAGCGGATGCTCGCCGACCTCGCCGACCTCGTCGGCGCCCCCGCGGGATGAGGAGCCCACCGGCCACCCGGTACGACGGCGCCCGGAAGCAGGAGCCGCGCCCGTGCCCGGAGGAAAGAGCCACGCCCGCACCCCGAGAAGAGAAGCAGGAGGAACACCCCCATGCGCAAGTCCATCGCCACGGTGTCGTTGAGCGGCTCTCTCTCCGAGAAGCTCGTCGCCGTCGCCGCCGCCGGGTTCGACGGAGTCGAGATCTTCGAGAACGACCTGCTCGCCAGTCCGCTCGGCCCCGTGGACATCCGGAAGCGGGCTGCCGACCTGGGGCTGCGCATCGATCTCTACCAGCCGTTCCGGGACTTCGAGGCCGTACCCGAGGACGTACTGGAGAACAACCTGCGGCGCGCGGAGGAGAAATTCTCCGTGGTGGAGCGGCTCGGAGCCGACACGATGCTGGTCTGCTCCAGTGTGTCCCCCGACTCGATCGACGAGGACGAACTCGCGGCCGACCAGCTGCGTCTGCTCGCACAGCGCGCGGAGGCGCACGGCATCCGGCTCGCGTACGAGGCGCTGGCCTGGGGGCGCCACGTCAGCACCTACGACCACGCCTGGCGCATCGTCGAGTTGGCCGACCATCCCGCGCTGGGCACCTGCCTCGACAGCTTCCACATCCTCTCCCGCGGCTCCGATCCCCGGGGCATCGAGCGGATACCCGGCGAGAAGATCTTCTTCCTCCAGTTGGCGGACGCGCCCCGGATGGCGATGGACGTCCTCCAGTGGAGCCGCCACTACCGCTGCTTCCCCGGCCAGGGCGGCTTCGACGTCGCGGGCCTCGTGCACGCCGCGCTCCAGGCCGGCTACACCGGGCCGCTGTCGCTGGAGGTCTTCAACGACGTGTTCCGGCAGGCCGAGGCGTCGCGCACCGCGGTCGACGCGATGCGCTCGCTGCTCACCCTGGAGGAATCGGTCGGGCTCGCCTCGCCGCCCGGACATGTCGTCCCTTCCTCGTTCGCCTTCGCCGAACTGGCCGCGGCCGACACCGAGCCGTTGCGCGCGCTGCTCGGCGCGCTGGGCTTCGTACGGACGGGGCGGCACCGCGGCAAGCCGGTCGAGCTGTGGGAGCAGGGCGAGGCGCGACTCGTCGTCAACACCGCGGGCGCAAGCCGTCGCGAGGGCCCTTCGCTGACAGCGCTCGGCCTGGAGACACCTGACCCGGGCGCGGCCACCCGGCGCGCCGAGTCCCTTCTGACACCCGTCATCCCGCGCCACCGTGCGGCCGGGGACGTGCCGTTGGAGGCGGTCGAGGCTCCCGACGGCACCGAGCTGTTCTTCTGCCGTACCAGGCGCGAGGACCACCCGAGTTGGACGGACGACTTCGCGCCCGTGCTGCCCCTGGAGGACACTGCCGGCGCGGAACCAGGGGCCGGTGTCACACGGATCGACCATGCCGCGCTGACCCAGCCTTGGCACCGCTTCGACGAGGCGTCCCTGTTCTACCCGAGCGTGCTGGGTCTCCAGCCGAACGAGAGCCTCGACCTCGCCGACCCCTACGGGCTCTTCCGCAGCCGCGCCGTCGCCAACCCCGAGGGCACGCTGCGGATCGCGCTCAACGTGGCGCCGGTGCCCGGCGAGCGGGAGACGCACCCGCAGCACATCGCGCTCGCGACCGACGACATCGTCGCCACCGCGCGCCGGGTACGTGACCACGGCGGTGGACTCCTACCGATCCCGGACAACTACTACGACGACCTCAGGGCCCGCTACGGCCTCGCCGACGACACCCTGGTCACGCTGCGCGAGCTGGGCATCCTCTACGACCGCGACGAGTACGGGGAGTTTCTTCACTGCTACACGGTCACCCTGGGCCGGGTCTTCTTCGAACTGGTCCAGCGCACCGGCGGGTACCGCGGTTACGGAGCGCCGAACGCCACCGTCCGCCTCGCGGCCCAGCACACCGCCGAGCTGGGCCTGCGGCCAGGGGAACGCAGGTGAGGTGTGGGCAGGCGGGCGGCGGACGGCACGAGAGAAGACGGCACATGTCCGTGGGGGACGCGACGTCACCGGGTACCGTCGCCGGGTGCGTCTCCTACTCATGTCCGACACCCACCTGCCGAAGCGGGCCAAGCGGCTGCCCGAGGAGCTGCTGGAGGAGATCCCCCGCGCCGATGTCGTCGTGCACGCGGGCGACTGGGTGGACACCGCTACCCTCGACCTGCTGGAGTCGCAGGCCCGGCAGCTGATCGGCGTGTACGGCAACAACGACGGCCCCGAGCTGCGGGCCCGGCTCCCCGAGGTGGCGTACGTACAACTGGCAGGCCTGCGCTTGGGCGTCGTCCACGAGACAGGCGCGGCGCAGGGGCGGGAGCGCCGCTGCGCAGCTCGCTTCCCCGACCTGGACGTCCTGGTCTTCGGGCACAGCCACATCCCGTGGGACACCACGACGGAGGACGGAAGGCTGCGCCTGCTCAACCCCGGTTCACCGACGGACCGGCGGCGGCAGCCGTACTGCACCTACATAACCGCAGAGGCGGCGGCCGGACGTCTACGCGGGGTGGAGTTGCACCGTCTCCCGCCGCGCCGGTGAACCGGAATACCGGGTAGGTGACGAAGGTGCCTGCGCCGCCGCTGCGACGAACGGCTCGGGTGCGAGGCCGGCGGTCTGAGTGACCGTGTGCCGTGTGCGGGCGACGAGGTGACGTAACCCCTGGTCACACGGCCGGCGACTGCTGTTCCAGCCACGTCCCGTCGCGCATGATGACTCTCCCGCGCAGTTCCGGTTCGCCGCGCCAGGCGCGCACCGTCCTGGGGGCCACGCGTATATACAGAAAGGGACCCTCTTCCTCCCGTGGGTCCCACCCGAACTTGACGGCGAACGCCTCCGCCGCGTCTTCGGGTACCTCCTGGTCCGCGAAGCACTCCGCCTCACCTTGAAGGAGCACCACGTCGGAGGTGTCCGGCAGCGCCAGGCGCACGCGCGGCTCTTCACGGGCGTTCCGCGCGGTCACGGAAGTGGCGCTGGTGCACATCCACACTGCTCGCCCGTCCCACAAGAACCACAGCGGCACCTGGTGGGGCCCATGATGAGGATGAGCCGTCGACACCCACATATCGCGCTCGGTGACAAGCCGCTCCAAAGCATCACGTATACGCTCCGCCGTTCGGCGACGAACGGCTCCTGTGGTCTCCATGGGGGCCGAACCTAGCCGGCAGACGCGAAGCGCGCCTGAGCCGCGGGACCTACTCCCAGCGACCGATGATCCCTCAACTTGTGGCGCAGGCAGGCGACCGACTTCGGTGCTCAGAGCGGCCACCGGGAGAATTGTGACCGCGCTTCCGCGATGGCTACGACGAGCAGCTCCGTCAGGCCGCCAGCTTGTTGAATTTGCGGATCTGCTGGTCGAAGACTCGGGTGGGAGCGATGCGGCGTAGCAGGCTGAGGCGACGGGCGAACGGGCCGGCGGTGGAGCGCAGCCGCGGCTTGCGTGCAGTGGCCGCCGTGACGATGGCCTGGGTCGCCGCCGGCAAGCGCGCCGCGTACGTCACCGATGGCGGCGACCCTTCCGGGAGCGTCCACTTCGCCGCCGGCATCGCTCTGTGCCGGGCTGCCGGCTGCATCGTCACCGGGATCGACGGCGCCCCGATCGGTGAGGGAGGCCGTGGGCTTGTGGCCGCCGCCGACGACGAGACCCACGGGTTGCTGATGTCGATGGTCCGTGGCCGAAGCCAGTGCGGTGACCACAGGGGTTTTCGCCCCGGCAGTTCCCCAACCGCTGCACTGTCATGATGATCGGGTGAAAGACGACTCAGCCGCACGCAGGCCCGTCGTTCTCGGCATCGACGACCTTCGGCAGCTCCCCAGGGCCACGCGGGTCGCCCGCACCAGATGCGAGGGCATCCAACTTCTGCAGGAGCACCGCGACAGCTTCATCGATGAACTCTGGCTCGACCACGACCTCGGTGGCGACGACACCATCATGCCCGTGGTGACTCTCTTGGAAGAAGCCGCCTTCAGCGGACGGCCTTTCCACATCGGAACGATCTTCATTCACAGCGCCAACCCCGTCGGCGCCGAAACCATCGTCCGGGCGCTCACGCACTGGAGCTACCAAGTGCGGCGAGCAACCGCCTAGAAATCCATGCTGAGTGGGCACCCCCTTGTGCTCATATGTCGGCACGGTGGACACCGGCTCCGGTTCCCAGGGGGTCGGTGTTCGTGGGCGGTCAGTGAGTGCGGGGCGGACGAACCGGCCGCCGTGGGCGGCCGGTTCGGCGGTCAGCCGGCGGCGTCCAGCATCCGTCGGGCCTCGGCGACGACGGCGGGGTCGGTGACGAAGTGGGTGTCCTGCTCGGCCGAGGCGCCGTCGGCGCCGAGCGGGACCCAGTCGCCGCCGCGCCGGGGCGCGGCCCGGGCTTTGGCGGAGAGGTGGACGGCGGCGGCGCCCGCGGCGACCAGCTCCGCGATGGTGTCGGGGCGCACTCCGCCACCGGCCATCACCTCCACGCCGGGAGCGGCGGCGGCCATCGCGGCGATCCGCCCGGCGCCCTCGGCCGCCGTGGTGGCGCCGCCCGAGGTGAGGACCCGGGTGAGGCCGAGCCCGGGGAGGAGCGCGGCGGCGGCGACCGGGTCGGCGGCCTGGTCGACGGCGCGGTGCAGAGTGACCTCCACCGGCCGGCCCGCGGTGTGGGCGGCCTCGGTGAGCGCGGCGACTGCGCGGACGTCGAGGCGGCCGTCGGTGGTGAGGGCGCCGATCACCACTCCGGCCGCGCCGGAGGCGACGGCGGACCGCACGTCGGCGGCCATCAGCGCGATCTCCTCGGCGTCGTGCACGAAGTCGCCCGGTCGGCATCTGACCAGCACCTGCACCGGTGGCCCCGCTTCGACGGCGGCCTCGATCAGCGCCGCGGACGGGGTGAGGCCGCCCAGCTCCAGGCCGGTGCACAGCTCGACCCGGTCGGCTCCGTGCTCCCGGGCGGTGCGGGCGCCGGTCGGCGAGGTGACGGCGATCTCCAGGGCGGGGCGAGCCGTCACTCGTCGTCCCCGGTCAGCGGTTGGTCGGAGGCGGGGATGAGACGGGCCGTCAGGTCGGGGTCGGCCATGTCGCGGTCGAAGGGGAACATCGGGCGGCGGATGCGGTGGTGGCCCAGGCGCACCAGGTCCTGGTCGACGCCGCCGGGGGTGAGCGCCATCTTCCAGCCGACCGACATCTCGGCGAGTTCGGGCTCCAGATAGCCGATCTTCACGATCACGATGTCGGCGCGCCGCGGGTCGAGGCCGAGGTCGGTGAAGTCGTGCTCGTGGTGGTAGGGCTTGCGCAGCCGTGTGAGGATCGCGTGGACGCTGCCGACCCGGACGACGACCTCGGTTCCGGCGTCGCGGTCGCCGTGCCGGACCGCGTGTACGACGCCGGTGAGGGTGACGGGGCCGGCGTGGCGGGCGTCGACCTCGGCGCCGGCGGTGACGGTGACGGTCGCGCCGACACCCGCCGCGGCGGCGGCCTCGACGGCGTCCGGTCCCGGCACGGAGGCGTAGATCACCGTGGGTCCGTCGTCCTGCTGGAACTCGGGGCGCTCCAGCAGCCTGGTCAGGCCCCAGGTGACGTCGCCGGCGCCGCCGGCGGTCGGGTTGTCACCGGTGTCGCTGATGAAGTAGGGCCGCTGGTCGGAGGTGAGCGCCTCGTCCAGAATGGCGTCGAAGGTGCCGGTGGGGGCGACGAAGTCGAAGTCGTGGCGGGCGTCCCAGAATCCGCGGGCGAGGCGTTCGGCGCCGGCCGTGACAGCGGCCTCGTCCGGGCCGGTGACGACGACGGCGGCGCGGTTGCGCGGCTCGTCGGCCCAGGCGTAGCCGACCCAGATCGCGGCGTCGATGACGCCCTCGGCGGCCTCGACCTCGTCGACGGCGGCATACACGCTTCTGGCGGGTTCGACGCGTGTGGAGGTCTGCTCGCCGGCCAGCAGCACCGGCACCGGCACCCACGCCTTGACCGGGCGGGGCGCGCCGGAGGCCAGCAGATCCACCAGATTGCGGACGGCCCGCTCCTTGGTCTCCATATGGTCCTCGTGGGGTGCCATCCGGTAGCAGGTGATCAAGTCGCTGCGGTGGGCGAGTTCACGGGAGACGTTGCCGTGCAGATCCATGGAGGTGGAGACGATCACATCGGGGCCGACCGTGGCGCGGATGCGTTCCAGCAGTACTGCCTCGGCGTCGTCGACGCCCTCGACGGTCATGGCGCCGTGGATGTCGTACCAGAGGCCGTCCAGCTGGGGCAGGGCGGTGAGCCGTTCGATCAGCTCACCGGTCAGCTCCTCCCAGGCGGCGGCGGTGACGGTTCCGCCCGGCAGCGACTTGCCGACGAGGGCGCCGTGCCACTCGGCGGCCTCGCGCAGCTCCCGGCCGGGCGCGAGGAAGGGGTAGCGCTCCAGGATCTCGTCCCCGCGCGCGGGGTGGAAGGCGGGGGCCCGGGTGCGGGCGGGGGAGAAGGTGGAGGACTCGATACCGAGTCCGGCTATCGCGATCACCGGGTGGTCGGCGGGGGTGCGGGGTCGTGACACGGCTGTTCTCCTACGGTGGTGCGGGGGCCCGGGGTGGCGGGGGAGGGGAGACGGTCGGACGCGAGGTCGGTGCGGCCGACCTCGCGCAGGGCGTCGGTGAGGGCGCGTTGCAGGGCGAACTGCCCGGCGCCCACCAGTCCGGCGTCGGCGCTGAGGCTGACGCGTTCGATGGTGAGGTGTTCGGTGACCAGCGGGTGGCAGCTCTCGTAGAGCTGGCTGCGCACGGCGGCGACGAACGGTTCCAGGGTGGAGAGGATGCCGCCGAGGTAGACGGCGTCGGGGTTGAAGAAGTTGACGTTGGTGGCGAGCACCTGGCCCAGGTAGTCGCCTGCTTTGCGGACGGCGCGGGTGGCCTCCGGGTCGCCGTGGGTGGCGAGTCGCACCACGTCCTCCAGACGGTCGACCTGGGCGCCGCGTTCGCGCAGGATGCGCACGAGCGCTGCACCGGAGGCCACGGTCTCCAGGCAGCCGGTGTTGCCGCAGGAGCAGGGGGTGTCGGCGCCGCCGTCGACGCGGATGTGGGTGATCTCGCCGGCGGCTCCGGTGGCGCCCCGGAAGAGACGGCCGTCGGCGATGACGCCGGCACCGATCGCGGAGCCGATCTTCACCATGATCGACTGCCGGTGTTCGGCGGGCCGCACGGTGTGCTCGCCGACCGCCATGCAGTTGGCGTCGTTGTCGGCGGCGGCCGGGACGCCGAAGCGTTCCTGGAGCCAGTCGATGATGGGGAAGCGGGTCCAGCCGGGCATCCGGGACGGCATGACGACCGTGCCGGAGGCGACGTCGACCGGGCCGGGCAGCGAGAGTCCGACGCCGCGCAGTCGGCCGCGGCCGTGGTCCTCGGCCAGTGCTTGCAGGGTCTCTGCGAGCCGCGGCAGGGCGGCCTCGGGACCGTCGGCGATGGCGAACGGGACGGTCGAGACGTTGGTGAGGCCGCCGCCGGGCAGTACCACGCCGACGCGGGCGTGCCGACCGCCGAGGTCGGCGGCGACGGCGAACCCGTCGGCGCCGCCGAGCCGCAGCACCTTGCGGGGCCGCCCACCGGTGGACGGCTGGGTGCCCTCCTCGGCGATGAGCCCGCGCTCGACGAGCTGGCTCACGGCGAGGGAGACGGTGGAGGCGGCGGCGCCGAGCAGCCCGGCGAGCTCGGCACGCGAGGACGCCTGCCCCGACGCCACGAGCTCCAGGATCCGCGGGGCGAGGGCCGAGGCGCCCTTCGCTGCCTTCGATCCCCCCGTACTTATTTCAGTCATGGACGAAGTAACTTCCGCGATGAGTAGGTGTGACGGAGACAGTACGCCCGGCTGATGCGTCCCGGAACGGCTCCGGGTGATCTTTTCCGGCGCACTATTCGGGCAATACGGCACAAACACCCGCACCAGGGCGGCTTCGTGGGACCGGTGGGACTTTTTCCAGAACCGTAGATACTTACTTGTTACAGAACTTTGTTTGTGTGCGCGGCGCGGCAGGCGTTAGCTGTCGTGAACACAGCGCCGGTCCGA
The DNA here is from genome assembly GCF_018070605.1 of Streptomyces sp. B15. NCBI lineage: Bacteria > Bacillati > Actinomycetota > Actinomycetes > Kitasatosporales > Streptomycetaceae > Streptomyces > Streptomyces sp. B15. The sequence continues at coordinate 6,608 of NZ_JAGPXJ010000083.1, read as the reverse complement.
CGGCGCCAGCCCGGTCCACCGGGATCCCCCTATGGGGCTTCACTCCCAAGGAGAGCCATGTCCCTTGCTCACACGGTCCCTGGCCGCCGCTGGGCCCTCGTCGCGGGCGCCGCCGTCACCACCGGGGCGCTGCTGGCCGGCTGCTCCGGCGGCGGCGCCTCGTCGTCCTCCTCCGGCGGGTCGGACACGATCAACTACGCGCTCCCGGCCAACTTCACGCCGAACTGGATCCTGCCCATCGGCACCGCCGCGCATCTGAACACCAACAACTCCTCCATATCCCAGTCCCTGTGGGAGCCGCTGATCGCCTACGACGGCTCCGCCGGCAAGGTCGGCTGGAACAAGGACAACTCGCTCGCCACCGCCGCGGACTTCGCCGAGGACAGCAAGAGCGTCACCATCACCCTCGGCGACCGCCACTGGAGCGACGGCAAGCCGATCACCTCCCGCGACGTGGAGTTCTGGTTCAACGTCGTCAAGGCGAACAAGAAGGACTGGGCCAGCTACAGCCCCGGCAAGGCGCCGGACAACTGGACCTCCTTCAAGGCCGTCGACGACACCCACTTCAAGATCACCTTCGACCGGGCCTACAACCAGCAGTGGATGCTCGCCAACCAGCTGAGCATGATCCGCCCGATGCCGCAGCACGTCTGGGACAAGGTCGGCGACTCCGGCTCCGTCTCCGACCTGGACCGCACACCCGCCGGGGCGAAGAAGGTCTGGAAGTACCTCAACGGCGCCGCCAAGAAGGTCTCCGGCTACGCCACCGACCCGCTGTGGAAGACCGTCAGCGGCCCCTACACCCTCAAGTCGTTCTCCACGGCCGGCAAAGTGCAGCTCACCGCCAACGCCAAGTACGACGGCGGCGGCAAGGCCCACATCAAGAACGTGAACCTGCTGCCGTTCACCACCTCGGAGGCCGAGAAGAACGCGCTGCGAGCCGGCACGGTCGACTACGGCTACATCAACGCCACCGACCTGAGCCAGAAGGCGTCGTTCGAGGCCAAGGGCTACAAGGTCGAGCCGTGGAAGGGCTGGGCCATCACCTACATGCCCTACAACTTCAACAACCCGGAGATGGGCCCGGTCTTCAAGCAGCTCTACGCCCGCCAGGCCATCCAGCTGTCGGTGGACCAGAAGACGCTGGCCAAGGTCGTCTTCAACGGCACCGCAGTCCCCACCTACGGCCCGATCCCGCAGGGCCAGAAGTCCTCCTTCGTCTCCCGGAAGCAGCAGGACAACCCCTACCCGTTCTCCACCGCCAAGGCCCGGAAACTGCTGACGGACCACGGCTGGACCGAGAAGAGCGGCACCATGGTGTGCACCAGCCCCGGCAGCGGCGACGACCAGTGCGGCAAGGGCGTCGACAAGGGCACGAAGTTCTCCATGCAGGTGCTCTCGCAGTCCGGCTCGACCGTGACCGACAACATGATGAGCGCCCTGCAGTCGTCGTTCGCCAAGACGGGTATCGACTTCCACATCAAGACCGCGCCCGTCAACTCCGTCCTGTCGCAGTCCGGCCAGTGCAAGGCGAGTGAGTCGAGCTGCAAGTGGCAACTGTCGTTCTTCGGCACCGCGGGCAGCTGGTACTTCCCCGCCTACCCCAGCGGCGACTCGCTCTTCGCCACCGGCGGCGGCTCCAACTTCGGCAGCTACTCCGACCCCGAGGTGGACAAACTGATCGCCCAGACCACCACCTCCTCCTCCGACGAGGCCATGCGCAAGTACAGCGCCGCCCTCGCCGAGAAGCTGCCGGTGGTGTGGCTGCCGGAGCCGGACTACCAGGTCTCCGTGGTCAAGAAGGGCCTCGGCGGCTTCTCGCAGGACTCACTCGCCAACTTCCACCCCGCCATGTGGCAGTGGACCAAGTAGGCCGCCCCGCGACCGCGCGCACCACTGAGCCCGAGCGACCGGAAACCACATGAGCACTCCCACATACCTGTTCAGACGGGTCCTGCAGGCCGCCGCGGTCATTCTGATCGTGACGATCGTGGTCTTCGCCCTGCTGCACTCCCTGCCCGGGGGCCCCGCCCGCGGGATCCTCGGCCCGCAGGCCACCGCGCAGCAGATCGCGGCCTTCAACCACGAGCAGGGCCTCGACCAGCCCCTCCCCGTGCAGTACCTCTACTACCTGGGGCAGCTGGCACACGGCGACCTCGGCACGTCGTACACCCTCAACGAGCCGGTGTCGCAGCTGATCACCGAGCGCCTGCCGAAGACCCTGCTGCTGACCGTGCTGTCGGCGATCGTCGGCCTGCTGCTGGCCGTGCCGCTGGGCATGTGGCAGGCCGTGCGGCGCAACAAGCCGGTCGACTACGTCATCACCACGCTGAGCTTCATCGCCTACTCCACTCCCGTGTACTTCCTCGGGCTGATCCTGGTGCTGGTCTTCAGCCAGGCGCTGCCATGGTTCCCCTCCCAGGCCCCGCAGGGGCACACGCTGGGACAGGTGCTCGCCGACCCGCAGGGGCTGGTGCTGCCGATCGCCGCTGGTGCTGCCTCGATGGTCGCGGTGTTCAGCCGCTACATGCGGGCCGCCACCCTGGAGAACCTCTCCGAGGACTATGTCAGGACGGCGCGGGCCGGGGGCTCCCGTTCCCGCGCCATCCTGTGGCGGCACGTGTTCCGCAACTCGCTGACCCCGGTGGTCGCCATGCTCGGCTACTACGTGCCGGTGCTGTTCGGCGGCGCCCTCGTCGTCGAACAGCTCTTCAACTACCCGGGCATGGGCCTGCTCTTCTGGACCGCCGCGCAGTCCTCCGACTACCCGGTGCTGCTGGGCTGCGTGCTGATCATCGCGGTCGCCACGGTGACCGGCACGCTGATCGCCGACATCGTCCAGCGGATCATCGACCCCCGAGTGAAGGCAGGCCGGTCATGAGCACTGTCATACAGCCGGGCCGGACCCCTGGCACGGCCACCGCCCCGGACTCCGCCGCTGCGTCGGGGACCCGGCTGGCCGTCCGCCGGTTCCTGCGCAACCGGCTCGCGGTCGTCGGCCTCGGCGTCGTGGTCTTCTTCGTGCTGTTCTGCTTCGCCGGCCCGCTGGTGTACTCCACCGACCAGACCCACACCCTGCTCGACCAGGTCAACCTCGCCCCCAGCGGCGCGCACTGGCTGGGTACCGACGCGGTCGGCCACGACGAGCTCGGCCGGCTGATGTACGGCGGCAAGGTGTCGCTGATCGTCGGCCTCGCCGCAGGCGTCCTGGCCACCGTCATCGGCACCCTGTGGGGTGCCGCCGCCGGCTACGCGGGCGGTTGGATCGACGCGGTCATGATGCGGGTCGTGGACGCCGGCATCGCCATCCCCGCGCTCTTCATCCTGCTGGTGGTCTCCGCCATCACCACGCCGGGCCTGGGCGGCCTCGTCGTCATCCTCGGCTTCGTCTCCTGGCTGGTGCCCTCGCGGCTGGTCCGCGCGGAGACGCTGACCCTGAAGAACCGCGACTACATCCTGACGCTGCGCGCGATCGGCGGCACCCACGCCAGGGCCATCACCCGGCACATCCTGCCGAACTCGGTCTCCACCATCGTCGTCGCGGCCACCTTCCAGATTGCCGACGCCATCCTGCTGGTCGCCTACGTCTCCTACCTGGGCCTGGGCGTCCAGCCACCGGCCACCGACTGGGGCGGCATGCTGTCGGCCGGCCTCACCGCCGCCTACTCCGGCTACTGGTGGCTCATCCTGCCGCCGGGCCTCGCCATCATCCTGGTGGTGTGGGCGTTCAACGCGATCGGGGACGGGCTCCGCGACGCATTCGATGTGAGGGGACGCGGATGACCGCCGACCAGCGCCCCGCCGCACCGGCGGCCGGGCCCATCCTCCGACTCGACGACCTCGGCGTCGTGTTCACCACCCAGTCCGGCGAGGTGCCCGCCGTCCGCGGCGTGTCCTTGCTGGTCGAGCCGGGCGAGACGCTCGCCCTCGTCGGCGAGTCCGGCTCCGGCAAGTCCACCGTCGCGCTCGCCGCGATGGGTCTGCTCGCCGACAACGCCCGTGCCACCGGGAGCGCCACCGTCGCCGGCACCGAGGTGGTCGGCGCGAGCGAGGCCGCCCTGGCGGGCCTGCGCGGCCGGACCGTCTCGATGGTCTTCCAGGAGCCGGCCACAGCGCTGGACCCGCTGACCCGTGTCGGGAAGCAGATCGCCGAAGTCGTCCGCAACCACCGCGAGATCTCCGCCAAGGACGCGGCCGCGGAGGCGGTGGAGCTCCTGCGCCGGGTCGGCATCCCCGAGCCGGAGAAGCGGGCGTCCGCCTACCCCTTCCAGCTGTCCGGCGGACAGCGCCAGCGCGTCGTCATCGCCATGGCCATCGCCAACGAGCCCGCGCTGCTGATCGCCGACGAGCCGACCACCGCGCTGGACGTCACCGTCCAGGCCGAGATCCTCGACCTGCTGCGCCGCCTCGCCGCCGAGACCGGTACCGGCGTACTGCTGGTCACCCACAACATGGGCGTCGTCGCGGACTTCGCCGACCGGGTCGCCGTGATGTACCACGGCGAGATCGTGGAGACCGGCCCCGTCGAAGACGTGCTGCTGCGCCCCTCCCACGAGTACACCCGGCGCCTGCTGGCCGCGGTGCCGCGCCTCTCGGTCGACGGCGAGGAGGCTCCCGAGACACCACGGGCCGCCGCACCCACCGAGGCCGAGCCGGTCGTCGAACTCGACAACGTCTCCATCGTCTTCGGGCGCGGCCGGGGCGCCGTCCGCGCCCTGGAAGGTGTCTCCTTCACCGTGCGCCACGGCGAGACTCTCGGCCTGGTCGGCGAGTCCGGCTCAGGCAAGTCGACCGCCTCCCGGGTCGCGCTCGGCCTGATCACGCCGAACGAGGGCACCGTCTCGCTGTTCGGCACCGACCTGGCCCGCACCCGCTCCCGGGCCCGCCGGGCGCTGCGAGCCGGTATCGGCGTGGTGCTGCAGGACCCGGTGGCCTCGCTGGACGCCAGGATGACCGTCGGCGAGTGCGTCGCCGAGCCCCTCAGGGTGCACCGCCGCTCTCTCTCCGCACGGGAGCGCCAGGAGCGGGTCGCCGCCGTCCTGGACCGGGTCAGGCTTTCGCGCGAGGTCGCCCGGAGGGCTCCCCGGGAGCTTTCCGGCGGGCAGCGCCAGCGGGTCAGCCTCGCCCGCGCCCTGGTGCTGGAGCCCCGCCTCCTGGTCGCCGACGAACCCACCAGCGCGCTCGACGTCAGCGTGCAGGAGGCCGTCCTGGAGGTGATCTCCGAGCTGCAGGCCGAGCTGGGCTTCGCCTGCCTCTTCGTCTCCCACGACCTCGCCGTCGTCCAGCACTTCGCGCAGCGCGTCGTGGTGATGCGGGCCGGCCGGGTCGAGGAGCAGGGCGACACCGGCACGACGCTGCTGCGGCCGGAGACCGACTACACGCGCAGGCTGCTGGCCGCCGTGCCGGTGCCGGACCCGGTGGTGCAGCGCAGCCGCAGAACCGAACGCCTGGCCACCCTGGCGGCGGGCCGGACGGAGGCGACGGCTTGACCTCCCACGACCGCACCCTGTTCGCCGGGGTGGACATCGGCGGCACCACCACGCAAGTGGTGCTCTGCGCCGAGGATCTGACGGTACTGGACCGGGCCGGGACCGCGACCCCGGCGGCCGACGGCGGCCCGGCCATGGTCGGCAAGGCGCTCGGCGCCCTGGCCCCGCTGCTGGAGCGCACCCCCGGGCGGCTCGCCGGCGTAGGCGCCGGTGCGGCCGGCGTCGTCGACTCAGCGGCCGGACGGATCCTGGTGGCCAGCGACTCGTTCACCGGATGGGCGGGCTTCGCGGTCGCCGACGCCGTCGAGGCGGCACTCGGCGTCCCGGCCTACCTGGACAACGACGTCAACGCCTTCCTGTACGGGGAGGTGTACGGCGGCGCCGTGCGCGGCGAGCCCGACGTCCTCGGCATCACCCTGGGCACCGGTGTCGGTGGGGCGCTGTGGATGGGCGGCGCGCTGTTCGCCGGGCCGCACGGTGCTGCGGGCGAGATCGGGCACATCCCCGGGTTCGGCGACCTGCCCTGCACCTGTGGCGGCCGGGGCCACTTGGAGACCCTCGCCTCCGGGCGTTCGCTGTGCGCCCGGTACGCCGAGCGCACCGGCCGTCGGCTGACGGCCCGTGAGATCGCCGAGGCCGCGGGGCACGGGGACGGGGACGCCCTCGCGGTGTACCGGGCCGCCGCCGGCGGTATCGCCCGGGCGATCGTGATGACGGCGGGCGTCGTCGATGTCACCACAGTCGTGGTCGGCGGCGGCGTCAGCGGCGCCTGGCCGCTGCTGGAACCTCTGGTGCGGGAGGCGCTCGCCGCCGAACCGCCGGTCAGCGGCCACCCTGTCCGGCTGGTACGGGCCGCCCTGGGCACGGACGCGATCCCGGTGGGCGCGGCCGCCAGGGCCCGCCGCGAACTGACCACAGGAGCCCTGGTCTGAGCCGGTTGTTCAACCTCGACGTCAGGCATCGAACCGGCCGGAGCGGCCAGTCGGTGGTGAGACATCGCGTCGTGCTGCTGCACGGGCTGCCGCGTAGAACGTCTCGCGAGCCTTGCCTTGGTTCTCCCGGCGGCCCGGCGGCAGGATGAGCCACCAGTAGCCGGAGTAGGCGGCGGTGAGGCCGGCC
>NZ_JAGPXJ010000082.1:0-35532 GCF_018070605.1 Streptomyces sp. B15 | reverse complement strand
GGTCGGGGGTCGGGAAAGTGTGGGTGCCGAGCTCGTCCGGGGCGGCCTGAACGACCCCGACGCGCTGCGCCGTGACCGGCGTCCACGGCGTCTTCAGCGTCCAGGCGCCTGAGCCAGCACCAGCGCCAGGCGTGGCCGGTGCGGGCAGGCGCTGGCAGGTGCGTGGCACCGAACGCCTCTCATATGCCGCTCTCCGGCCGGTCAGCCGTACATCGCCACGCGGTACAGAGTCGCGAGCGCGTCGTCGATGGGGTGGGGCTGCGGCTTGCCGGAGGAGTCGAGCCTGTTCCACCTCTGCAGATTGACCGCGACGGCCAGCTGCCGCTTGCCGTCGGCACGGGTCATGGCCAGCGCTCCACCACCCCAGACCGTGCCGCCGTGCCCCCAGAAGGTGCCCTGACCCTGACCGGGACCCTCCCCGGGAGCCTGGCCGGGAATCTCCATCGGGTGCAGGCCGAGACCGTAGTCGATCGTCTGGCCCTCCTGGGAGATGACCGGGACCGTGCGTTGCATCTGCGCCAGCGACGACGGGCTGACGATCTCCCCCGCCAGCAGCAGGCCGTAGAAGCGGTTGAGGTCCGCGACGGTCGATATCAGCGAGGCCGACGGCCCCACCCATGACATGTCGTAGACGCTGTAGTCGCGCGGCGGGTCGATCATGCCGAACCACGCCTCGTAGAGCTGCGAGTGCGGACCGTCGACGTGCGGTCCGGCGGGGAAGCCGGTGTCCCGGAGCCCGGCGCGCTCGATGACGTTCCGGGTGATGTACTGCTCGGCCGTAGCGCCGGTCACCTGTTCCAGGAGTTCGCTGAGGAGCAGGTAGTTGGTGTTGGAGTACACCCCCGGCCGGCCGCCAGGGGTGCCGACGGCAGGTGCGGTGACCCCCATCTCGATCAGGTCAGCGCGGTGAAAGCGTGTGTGCCGGTGGTCGTCCAGGCTCTGGGGCCCGGTGTCCGCGAGGGCGGGGAACGCCTTGAGGGAGGGGTAGGCGTACGGGAGGTACTCGGCGAGGCCGCTGGTGTGGTTGATCAGCATCCGGACCGTGACCGTGTCGCCGCGTTCTCCGGCGAGTTCCGGAAGGTACCGGCCGATCGGCGTGTCGAGACTGATCCGACCCGTCTCGACCTGTTGCAGGACCGCGGTGGCGGTGAAGGTCTTGGTGATGCTGCCGACCCGGTGCCGCATATCGGCGGTGGCGGGGCGGCCGGTGACGACGTCGGCGACCCCGGCGGCGCCGCGCCAGACCTGTTCGCCGTCTCGCACCTCCGCGAACAGGCCCGGCATCCCGGCGTGGTGGACGTCTTCGACGGCTGCGTTCAACGCCGCGGAATCCAGGGAGTTCTTCACGTCATGCGTCCTTTCGTATTCCCGGGTGGGCTCCGCATCGGTCGCCTGACCCGGACAACAGGGCACGAGTGGCATGCCGGCCTGCCCGGCATCCTCATGCCTCATTATGCACGCAGCAAGCACGCGGTGCGTGCAACGCCGGGTGCATAGGTAGAGTGAGGTCCGGCGAGAGGAGCGAGATGGCAGGCCGAAGGCGTTGGTCGACCGAAGAGATTCTGGATGCGGCGGCGGAGCTGCTGCGCACGAGCAGTGCGGATTCGTTCAGCGTGCGCAAGCTGGCCGCGACCCTGGGGACCGATTCCTCCAGCCTGTACCGGCACTTCCGCAGCAAGACCGAACTGCTGCGCGCCGTCGCCGACCGGATCCTCCTGGCCGCGATGGACGGCTACCGCCCCGAAGGCGACTGGAAGCAGCGCATCACGGCCCTGGCCCTGCGCGTCAGAGAGGCCTTCGGGCAGCAGCCTCAGCTCGCCTCGGTCTGGGGGCGCTACGCGTCGAGCGGCACCGGGTCCCGGCTGGTCATGGAAGAGGTGTTGCAGGCCCTGCGCGCGTCGGGACTGCCCGACGAGGAGGTCCCGGTGCGCTACCACCGGATCGTGGTCCTCCTCGCCGCGCTGATCGCCTCCGAGGCCGGGGTCAGCACCGTCACCCCCGAAGAGCACGAACAGGGCCTGGAGCTGTTTCGCGTCGCGGTACTGGGCGCCGACCCCGAGCGCTTCCCGGCCCTGGCCCATTTCGCCCGCGACGTCCGACCCCTCGGGGTCGATCGCCGTGCCGCGTTCGAGGAGATCCTCGCCGCCCAACTCGCCCACATCGAGGCCGCGATGCCCCCGAGCTGACCGAGCTGACCCACCGGTCCGGTCCGGTCGGTCCGAGCTTCGCGTCCCGCCCGGCCTCCTCCAGGCGCTCGGCGTGCTGGGGCTGCCTGCGACCGGATGCAGTTGCAGCCCGGAGGACCGGCTGCCGCCTCACGGTCCGCCGAGAAGGTGTCGCCGTGATGCCGGATCACGCCGGGAGGAACGGCTCCGTCAGATGGGGTGTCGCCAGGTGCAGGGTGGTGCCGGTTTCGCGGCCGAGCATGCGCACTCTCGACTTCCTGGCCGCGTCAGGGTCGATCTCCTGCGCGTAGGCGAGCTCGGGGTGGAGCAGCTGGAGCGCGTGCACCAAAAGGTCGCCGGTGACGAGTGCCAGCTCGCGCCCGTCGGCGACCAGCACGCTTTGGTGTCCGGGCGTATGACCGGGCGTGGCGACCGCTCGACCGGTGCGCAGTGGAGTGTCCCCGTCGAGGAGCCGGAGCTGACCGGTGGCCGCGAGTGGGTCGGTGAGAGCCTCCCGAAGCTGCGGGTTGAGCATGTCGAGGGCGTCGAACTCGGTGCGCTGGAGCAGGTATTCGGCGTTGGGGAAGTAAGGGCGGCGGCCGCTGGTCGCGCCGTCGGTCGAAGTGTTGCCGCCTGCCGCGTCACCCGCTGAGGTGAGGGCCGCCTCGGTCACGACGGCCCACCCGACGTGGTCGGTGTGCAGATGTGTGAGCACCACGGTGTCGACTTCCGACGGGTCGATGCCCGCGGCGGCGAGCGACTGGGGGAGGACACCGGGCACGGGCGCCCACGAGCCGGCCGGGCTGTCCGCCGGACCGATTCCGGCGTCCACGACGGTGAGGCCCTTGTCACCGCGGATCGCGTATGCGCGGAACTGGAGCTGCCAGCGGCCCTCGGCGTCGACCGCGCCCGGGTCGTAGCGGTCGACCTCGTCCCACTGTGTGGCCGTGGCCTCGGGGAAGGCCTCGGCGCGCGGGGCGAAGAACGGGCCCTCGCCGTCGGGGAGGGCGATGATCTCGGTCGAGCCGATCCGCAGGCGGGGAACGCTGAGGGACATGGCCGCGATCCTGCCATGCCTTCCATGCGAGCGGTGACGTAGGCCCTCGAGATGTCGAGGGTGCCCACCGCCGTCTGGGCGCCGGTTTCGGAACGGTGCTCCGCTTGAGAAGCGGAACCGTGTTCCGTAAAGTAGGCGGAGCAATGTTCCGATTGCTTGAGTGGTGGCAACCGGACGCTCCCCACCGCCCCGCCCGGGCCACAAGCCGGCCGGGGCCCCGAAAGGAACGACGCCTCATGTCCGCCTCGACCGCCATGCCCGAAGCCGCCGCAGAGACCACCCCGGTCCTGTCCTGCAGCCCCGTGGCGCTTCGGGTCCCCGGGCGCCCCGTGGACCTTTCGTTGCGGGTCACCGCGCCCGCGACCGGGAGCAGCCTCCCGGTCGTCCTGCTCTCGCACGGCCACGGCGGAGCCCTCAACCTCTCCTCGGAGGACGGCTACATGCCGATCGCCCACCGCTGGGCGGCGGCCGGATTCGTCGTCGTCCAGCCCACCCACCTCAGCTCCCGGCGACTCGGCCACCTGTGGGAGACCACCCCAGGAGCGCCGCTGTTCTGGCGCTCCCGTGCCGAGGACATGATCGACATCCTCGACCGGCTCGACGAGATCGAGAAGGACGTGCCGCTGCTCGCCGGGCGTATCGACCGCGACGCCGTCGCCGTCGCCGGCCACTCCCTTGGCGGTTTCACGGCCGAGCTCCTGCTGGGCGCGGGGGTCACCGACCCCGACTCCGGACAGCAGGTGAGCTACCTCGAACCGCGCATCAAGCAGGGCGTACTGCTGGCCGCGCCCGGCCGGGGCGGCGACACCCTCAACGGACCGATGGCCGACCAGGTACCGGCCTTCCGCACCATCGACTTCTCCACGATGACCCGGCCCGCGCTGGTCGTGGCCGGCGACCAGGACGACTCACAGCACTTCACGGACATGGGGCCGACCTGGCACCACGACCCCTACCACCTCGCTCCTGGCCCCAAGACCCTGCTGACCGTCTTCGGAGCGGGGCACCTGCTCGGCGGGGTCCAGGGATACGACGCCGCCGAGAGCGCGCAGTTGTCGGACGAGAGCCCCCGGCACGTCGCCGCGATCGCCCAGCTCACCGCGGCCTACCTGCGCGCCCGGTTCCACCGTGGCGACGACGCCTGGAAGCAGGCCCGGACCGAGCTGACGACCGGCCCCGGCGCGGTCGGGCGCCTCGAGACCAAGTAGCAACCGGCCCAACGCCGACATCAGCAAGGTGTGGGCATCTTCCTATGACGACAGGACAACTCGCATGACTCACCAGCAGAAGCCCATCGGGTCCGGATTCACCCCGGCGTCGACAGCCGATGAGGTCCTCACCGGAACGGAGCTGACCGGCAGGAACGTTGTCGTCACCGGCGGACACGCGGGTATCGGTCGCGAAGTCACCCGCGCCCTGACCGCCCGGGGCGCCTCCGTGACCGTAGGTTCTCGCAGCCCGGAGCGGGCACGTGAAGCCGTGGCCGGGATCGACGGCGTTCAGGTCGGCCGGCTCGACCTGGCTGATCCGGCCTCGGTCGACGCGTTCGCCGACCGATGGAAGGCGTCGGGACGCCCGCTTCACATTCTGATCAACTGTGCGGCAGTTGCGGCACCGGAGAAGCGGGAAGTGGACGCACGCGGCTATGAAGTGCAGTTCGCAGTCGACCACCTCGGCCATTTCCAGCTCACCCGCGCTCTGCTGCCCGCCCTGCAAGCCGCTCACGGAGCCCGGGTCGTCAATGTCACCTCCGGCGCCCACCGACTTTCCACCATCCGCTGGGACGACCCGCACTTCGACTCCGGCGACTACGCGCCGCTTCTGGCGTACGCCCAGTCGAAGTGCGCCAACGTCCTCTTCGCCGTCGAACTCGACCGCCGCTGGGCGGACGCCGGTATCCGCGGCTACGCGGCGCACCCGGGCGTGGTCGTGGGTACGGCGCTCAACGCCGCGGCCGGAGCGGACGGGTTGCGGGCCGCCGGGCTGGTCGACGCGGACGGCCGGCCGATCATCGACCCGGTCGTCGGGAAGAAGACGGTGCAGCAAGGCGCCGCGACCATCGCGTTCGGCGCCGCGAGCCCGCTCCTCGCGGACATCGGCGGCGTCTATCTGAAGGACAGCGACGTGGCGCCGCTGGACGACGAGCAGCAGCCGGTGACGGCGGACAGCATCCCGTCGGACGCGGCGTCACACTCTCTTGACCCCGACAGCGCCGTGCGGCTCTGGGAGCTGAGCGAGCGACTGCTCGATTTCTGAGGGCGTCGCGCCAAGTCAGCGACTCGGGGCCGCCCGTGGCGGCTTCGTGTCCGTACCGGAGCTGAACACCCAGCTCGCGGGCGGCTCGGCGAGCAGCGTCTCGGTGCGGTGCGGACCTGGGAGGCGAGGAAGAGCAGGTAGCCGGCCGGTCCCTAAGAAAGGCGCGGTACGTGGTCCGCCCACGCGAGGTCGTCGGCCGGCACCAGGGTGACGTCGGCGAGGTTCGCTGGCGTGACCCCTGTGAACGCCACCACGTCCCGGTGCAGGTGGGATTGGTCGGAGTAGCCGCAGTCGGCCGCGACCCGGGCCGCCTCCTGGCCCATGGCCAGGAGGGTGGCGGCGCGGTCGAAGCGGACGAGTCGCACCGCCCGCTTGGGCGTCAGCCCGATCTGCGCGTGGAAGCGGGACCACAGCCGCTTGCGGCTCCAACCGAGTTCGGCGGCCAGTCCACCGACCCGTATGTGGTTGTGGTCGGCGACGATTCGGTCCCAGGCCCAGGTCAGCTCCGGGTCGATGGTGGGCTGCTCGGCGGACATGCGGGCCAGGAGCGCTTCCACCAGGGCGAAGCGTTCCTCCCAGGAAGCGGCCACGCCCAGTTGCTCAGCGATGCGCGCGGCCCGCCGGTGGCCCCACAGGTCGGCGAGGGACACCACGGAGCCTTCCAGACCCGCCGGGCCCACGCCCAACACCGTGCGCGCGATCGCGGGGGACAGGCGCGCCTGCAGCCACTCGACGTTCGCGGCCCGTATCCGCGCCGCGCCTCCGGAGCCGAACCCGATCCCGGTGACCAGGCTTTCCGCCTCCCGCTGCCCGGCGTCGTCGTAGATGACGGGCGCGCCGTCGCCGCACGCCAGTGCCAGCGTCACCACCGGATGCGGGTCGAGCCGGTGGTCGACCGGCGCCGGGCCGCGGTCGCGGAACCCGGACAGGACGACACCGGGCACGCGGCTGGGCCTGGTCGGGCGGGCGAGGGCCCAGACGGCGGCATCGTCGCCCTCACGCACGGCAGCTGGCATGAGCGCCATGGTACGTGGGCCGCTGACGGAAACATTTCTCCAATCCACCGGTCCGCACCGGCGGCGAAGGTGAGCGCATGTCTGAGACCCGAACCGCCCGGCCGCCGGGCGTGAGACGCCTGTGGCGCCCTTACGCGGGCGGCTTCGCCACCGTTGTCATCCTGCAGATCGTCGGCGCGGTCGCCGGCCTCGTGCCGCTGCTCGCGGTCGTCGAGCTGGGCCGTACGCTGCTGGCGCCCGGCCCTGCTGCCCACGGCCACGTTCGCAACGTCGTCATCGCCGGCGCGGCCGGGCTCTTCGTGCGGCTGCTGTTCACGGCCGCGGCGTCCGGCGTCGGGCATCTGCTCGACGGCCATGTGCAGCTGTCGTTGCGCCGGCAGCTGGCCGCGAGCCTGGGGCGGATGCCGATCGGCCGGCTGTCCCGGCGGCGCGGCGGTGAGCTGGCGAAGCTGGTGGGGGAGGATGTCAGCGCGCTGCATCCGGTCATCGCCCATACGCCCGGGGAGCTGGTGTCGGCGTTCGTGGTGCCGCTGATCTCGCTGGTCTACCTCGTCACCGTGGACTGGCGGCTGACGCTGATCACGCTGATCCCCGTGCTGCTGGCCGTGGCGCTGGTGCCGCTGATGATGACGCCGGCCCGGCTGCGGGAGCAGAAGGAGTTCGACGCGGCCATGGGGCGGATCTCGGCCTCCGTCGTCGAATTCGTCCAGGGCATCGCCGTGGTCAAGGCGTTCGGCGGCGCCGACCGCGCGCACCGCGAGTTCCGTACCGCCGTGGACGACTTCACCCACAGCTTCTACGCGATGGTGCGCGGCCTGTCCGGGGTCGCCGCGGGGATGCAGGTGGCGCTGTCGCCGCCGTTCGTGCTGCTGGCGGTGCTGATCGGCGGCGCGTACCGGATCACCGACGGTGGGCTCGCGCCGGCCGATCTGCTGCCATTCCTGCTGCTCGGGCTGGGACTGACGGCTCCGGTGGCCGCGCTCGGGCACGGCTTCGACGACCTGCAGGCCGCGCGGCGCGCGCTCGGCCGGATCCGTGACGTACTCGCCGAGCAGGCGCTGCCCGAGCCCGCGCAACCGGTCGCGCCGCGGGGGAGCCGGGTGGAGCTGCGTGGGGTCCGCTTCGGCTACGAGGCCGACCGCGAAGTCCTGCGCGGCGTCGACCTCGTACTCGAACCGGGCACGGTGACAGCGGTCGTCGGGCCGTCGGGGAGCGGCAAGTCCACGCTGGTGCAGCTGCTGCCGCGGTTCTTCGACCCGGACCACGGCGCCGTACTGCTCGGCGGCGTCGACCTGCGCGAGGTGGCCGGCCGCGAGCTGTACCGGAGGGTCTCGTTCGTCTTCCAGGACGTACGGCTGCTGCGCGCCTCGGTCGCCGACAACATCGCCCTGGCCGTGCCGCACGCCGACCACGACGACGTGGTCCGCGCCGCCCGGCTGGCGAACATCCACGACCGGATCCTCGAGCTGCCGCGCGGCTACGACGCGGTGATCGGCGAGGACGCCCGGCTGTCCGGCGGCGAGGCGCAGCGGATCTCGATCGCCCGCGCCCTGCTCGCCGATACCCCGGTGCTGGTCCTCGACGAGGCGACCGCCTTCGCCGACCCGCGGACCGAGGCGACGGTCCGTGAGGCTCTGGCGCTGACCCGGGGGGAGCGGACGACGCTGGTCATCGCCCACCGGATGGAGACGATCGCCGATGCCGACACCGTCGTGATGCTGCGCGACGGGCAGATCGTCGAGCAGGGCGCACTTGCGGAACTGCTGGCACGCAGCGGGGAGTTCGCCGCGTTCTGGCGGGTCCACGCCGGCGTGACCGAAGGGGAGGAGACCCGATGATCACCATGCTGCTGCGTGTGCTCGGCCGCGAGTACGCCGGGCGGGTGCGCCGCACCGTCGCCCTCATGACTGCGACCGCCCTCGCCGAAGGCCTGTCGTACGCCCTGCTCGTCCCCGTGCTGCGGGCGCTGTTCGGCGGCACGCCCGACGACGCCTGGCCCTGGCTGCTGGCCTTCGGCGCCGCGGTCGCGGGCTATGCCGCGCTGCGCTACGTCAGCGACCGGTCCGGCTTCCGCGCCGGGACCACGATGCTGCACGGCATGTACCACCGGCTCGGCGATCATCTCGCCCGGCTGCCCATCGGCTGGTACCGGCCGGGCCGCATCGGCGAGGTGTCCGTCCTGGCGAGCCAGGGCGTGCTGCAGGCGATGGGCGTGATCGCGCACCTGCTGGCGCCGTTCATCTCCGCCTGCGTGACGCCGCTGACGATCGTCGGCGTGATGCTCGCCTTCAATTGGCAGCTGGGCCTGGCCGCCTTGGCCGCCGCGCCCGTCGTCGCCGCGGTCCAGCTCCGTACGGCACGCGCCACCACCGCCACCGACACCGAGCGCGTAGCCCGCGAGCGCGAGGCCACCGACCGCGTCATCGAATACCTCCAGGCCCAGCCGGTGCTGCGGGCGGGCGGCCGCACCGCCGAGCGCTTCCAACTGCTCGACGACTCCCTCGCCGGCCAGCAGCGCGCCTCCCGCCGGGCCACGCTGTCGGCGCTGCCCGGCGTGCTGGGGCTCGCGGCCACCGTGCAGGCGGTGTTCACCGCCTTGCTCGCCCTGGGCGGGTACCTCGCCCTCGGCGGGGACATCGGCGCGGCCGAGGTCCTGGCCGTCCTGGTGCTCGCCGCCCGCTGCGCGGACCCGCTGCTGTCGCTCGCCGAGATCGGCGGAAGCCTGCGCGCCGCCCGCGCCGAGCTGGCCCGCCTTGACGACGTGCTGCACGTCGAGCCGCTGCCGGAGCCCCGCGAACCGCTCCGACCGACGGGCCACGACGTGGAGTTCGACGCCGTCACCTTCCACCACGGCGGCCGTACCGTGGCTGACGCGGTGTCACTGTCCGTGCCGGAGGGGCAGCGGCTGGCCGTCGTCGGCCCGTCGGGCGCGGGCAAGAGCACGCTGCTGCAGCTGCTCGCTCGTTTCTACGACGTGGATGCCGGCGCGGTGCGGGTGGGAGGTGTGGACGTACGGGAGATGGCGACAGCAGAGCTGATGGCGCGGATCGCCATCGTCTTCCAGGACGTCTACCTCTTCGACGGCAGCATCGAGGACAACGTGCGCCTCGGCCGTCCGGACGCCACCGACGCCGAAGTGCGTGCCGCCGCAGCCGCGGCACTGCTGGACGAGGTGGTCGAGCGGCTGCCCGGTGGCTGGTCGGCGCACGTCGGCGAGGGCGGCGCACTGCTGTCCGGCGGCGAGCGGCAGCGCGTCGCGATCGCACGGGCACTGCTGAAGGACGCGCCCGTCGTGCTGCTCGACGAGGTGACCTCGTCCCTGGACCCGGTCAGTGAGGCCGCCGTGCACACCGGGATCGAGCGGCTGATGGCGGGCCGGACGGTGGTGATGGTCGCGCACCGGATGCGCACCGTCCACCGCGCCGACCGGGTCGTCTTCCTGGACGGCGGCTGCATCGTCGAACAGGGCAGCCACGACGAGCTGCTGCGACAGGGCGGGCGATACGCCGAGTACTGGGACCTCACGCTGTCACCGGCCGGCCCGGCGTGAGGTCCCAGCTGACCCTTCGTCCTCAGGTGGGGAGGCCCCTGCGACGGGACGGTGGGGCCGGCCCAGGACGGTTGCCGCGGACAGCACTGCGGGGGCCGCCGCAAGCGCGAAGCACAAGGACAAGGGGATGCGGTCCACCAGCCATCCTGTGGCGGCTGCGGCCCCCGCTGACCCGGCATTGAAAGCGGTGTTGACCCAGGCGCCTGCTCGGGTGCGGGCAGCGGGGCTCGCGGACTCGTCGGCGATCAGATAGGCCGTCGATATGGAAGGCGCGATGAACAGGCCGCCGACTCCCACCCACGCAATGAGTACGTAGGGATGAGGCGAAAGCCCCGACGCGGCCAAGGTCAGCCCCAGCGCTGCGGCAAGGAGCGACAGCCGCAGCCTGCTCGAGCTGCGCCACGGGACGGCACCGTAGGCCAGGCCGCCGATGGCGCTGCCGGCGGACAGAGCAGCCAAGGCCCAGGCCACTGCCCCAGGGCGGTGGTGTTCGTCGAAGAAGGCGACCAGCAGGAGGTCCAGGGCGCCGAGGCACATGCCCATACCGGAGGAGACGGCAATTGCCTGACGCAGCCCGGGATCGAGTTGCAGTGGCGGTCGGCGCCGCGCGGAGGTCTCTGAGCTGGAAACGGAGGTCGCTGAGCTGGAAATGGCGTCTCCGGCCGGCGCGGAGGGCCTCCCGAACCTGTTCTCGCCGCGTACCGGTGGCGATGAGGCCAGGGCGAGCGAGCCGACCAGTACGAGTGCGGCGCACGTCGCAAGAGCGACCGATGGGACGGCAACCCGTATCAGCAGGCCTACCAGCAGTGGTCCGATGACCAACAGCAGTTCTTCGGCGACGGCGTCCAGGCTGTAGGCGCGCTGCCGTAGGCGAGGGTCAGGAACCAAGCGGCTCCACAGCGTCCGCATCACCGGGCCGAGTGGCGGTGTGGTGGCACCGGCGGCCATGGCTATGACGCTCAGCAGAACCACCGAAGTGCCGCGCCGTGAGGTCGTGGAGGCGAGTGCGGCCAACAACATGGCGTAGGCGGTGGCCATCGGAGGCAGCGCGTGGCGCGCTCCGTGCCGGTCGATCAGAGCAGCACGGGTCGGGGAGAGAAAGACACTGGTCAGCCAGAACAGAGCCATCACTGTGCCGGCTGCGGCATAGGAGTTGGTTGCCTTCTTGACTGCCAGCACTCCCGCCAGAGAGAGCATTCCGTACGACAGTCGACCCAACAGCGCCGCGCCGGATGTTCGGCACGCATGGCGGGTCCGCAGGACAGCCGCATACGACGGCGCCAGGGAAGACGAAGACATGATCAGGCGTTCCTCAAGGTGGGCGCCCGGTCAGGAGCGCGCGATGGTGCATGGACAGCGAGAACCGCGGCCTGTGAGCGCGGTCGTCGCGACCTATGCACGGAAGAGGAACATGCGGGCCAACATAGCAAACCCCAGGGCGAGGGAGCCCCTCCTGACAGGTGGTCCGACGCCCAACGACCCCGTTCTTACGGGCCCTTGGCCTGGATGAGGCCGGGATCGAGGATCCGGTCGCACTCGACCAGATCGTAGTCCCGGCCGACGTCTGGTACGGCCGGTGGACACCAGCCACTCGTCCGGCCACGGAGCACCGTTTGCGACCCCTATGCCCGGAGCTCGGCACCGTGTGGCAGTTGGGACAGTGTCACGGCGCTCGGTGTCGCATGCCATTGTTGCCGCGTTGCTACTGGCAAGAGCCTGCTCAGGTCGCGAGCCGTGGAGCCGGGTCGTGGCAGCCGGGCCCGCTCACTGCGGGAGTGGCGTGCGAGAGGTGCGGCGGCGGGTGCGCAGCCGCCGCGTCACCTGGAGCATGAGCGCCGACGCGGCCAGGCAGTGGACGCCCATGGCCGCGATCTGTCCCGGGTAGCTGACGCCGCCGTCGATCAGCAGGCCGCTCGCCCCCGGACCCGCCGCCGCCGCACAGACCAGGATCGCCACCACGACCGCGCGGATGGCGCCGAGGTGCCCGACACCGTACACCTCCGGCCAGGTCGCCCCGAACAGGCTGAGCGACAAGCCGTTGGTGACGCCGTAGAGCGCCATGAAGGCGAAGACGCTCCACTGGCCGTCCGCCGTACTCAGGACGAGCAGTCCGCAGCCGAGCGGCAGCAGGAAGTACGGCAACATGGCCAGCGCGGTCAGCCGGTCGAGCATGTGACCGCCTGCCAGGTTGAAGACCACGGTCGTCGCGGCGTACGCCGCGAACGCCGACCCGCTCACCTCCGGCGACCAGTGGCGCAGCTCGGCCAGGTACGCCTGGTGGAAGAAGACCGTGTTGCCGATCAGCGCCGGCGCCGCGACGGCCGGCATCAGCAGGTAGAAATACGGGTCACGAAGTGCTTCTGCCCGGGTCCAGGTGGGGGCGGTCGCCGCGGTGACCGCCGCACCCTCGGTGCCACCGCTCGGCCGGCGCTCCCGCGCGAACAGCAGTGGGAGCAAGCAGCCGGCAACGGCCAGCACCGCGGCGGCCCCCCACCACGCGGACCGCCAGCCGACTCCGGCAGCCACGGCGACGGCCAGCGCCGGGAGCAGCGCCTCGCCCGTGTTCAATCCCAGCGTCGCCACCGACACCGCCCGCCCGCGCTGGTGGGTGAACCAGCGCCCCATCAGGGTGAACGAGGTGTGCGTCATCATGCCCTGCCCGAAGAAGCGGAGCAGCACCAGAGCGGTGAACAGCACCGCCACATGCGGCGACAGGGCCATCGCGACCGCGCCCAGGGCGAGCGGCGGCACGGTGACGCGGACCACCGCACGTGCGGAGTGATGGTCGATGACATGGCCGGCCCGGACCAGGGTGAAGGCACCCACCAGCGTGGCCGCGGTGTACAGGCCGCCGAACGTGCCGTGCGAGAGCCCGTATTCCATACGGATGTCGTCGGAGAAGAGCGAGATGAAGAAGGTCTGGCCGAAGGACGAGAGGAAGAAGAGCAGGAAGCCTCCGGACAGCAGCCGCACGTCACCGCGGGCGAAGCCATCGGCTGCCGGTGTTCGGCTACTGCTCCGGGGCACGCCCTCGGTCCTGCTCTCGGGCACGCGCTTCGTCCTGCTCTCGGGCACGCGCCTGGGAGGGTGCCTCACGTGGCCATCAGCGGTGCGCCTCCGCAACTGCCGGGACCGCGCCGTCGCGCCCCGGCGCATCTGAGCCCGCGGTCGTGGCGCCCCCGGACTCGATGGCCAGGGCAGCGTAGGCGGGGAAGTTCAGCGCCCAGCTCACGTCCCGGTGCGCAGCCATCATCTGAAGGTCCCGCCAATGGCGTGCGACAACGGACGCGTCGTGGTGGGCGGCGGTGCCTGCCAGCTGGACCAGCCGCTGCACGGCCCGGACGCACAGCCGGGCCAGATACGCGCGGTCCCTGCTGATCACGGCACCCTCCCGGGATGTCAGGGCCCGTCGGTCGACACCCGCAGAGTGCAGCGTGGCGCACACGGCGCTGTACAGATGACGCGCGCAGGCCAGTTCCGCCGCGCTCTCCGTCAGCCCGTCCTGCACCAGCAGGTCGTCCAGCGCCCGCGGCCGATCTCCGTCACGGGGGCTGAGCGACGCGGCATAGTGGTCGAACGCGCCTTCGGCACAGCCCAGCAGTGGTCCGATGACCACACTGTTCATGTAGTGCAGATAGGGGACACCACCCAGGTAGTCGGTGGACCCGGCTCCGGCCCGAGGCCCGGTTCCGGATCCGGGCCCGGACCCGTTCGGCCGGCGCTCGCCGAAGCACGCGTCGAAGGAGGTGACCAGGGCGTCCGCTACGAAGACGCCGTCCACCAGGATGTTCTTGGAGCCTGTCGCGGACATCCCGGAGACGTGCCATCCGTCCTCCACCGTCACCTGGTCGGCGCGGAGGGGGACGAGGACGCGTTCCGGCGCGCTCGGCGACTCGCACCAGCCGTTCAGGACGACCCAGTTCGCATGGTCGACGGCGGAGCAGAACCGCCACCGCCCTGCCACCTCGAAGCCGCCGGGAACTCGGGTGATCCGCCCGTCGACCGGAGCCGAGGCCGTCGAGAAGACCTGCCGCACACCTTTGGCGAACAGCAGTCCGGAGGCCTCCGGTGACAGCCGCCCGGCCAGCGCGGCGTGCCCGCCGACGACCCCGATGGTCCACCCCGTGGAGGGACAGGCCCGGGCCGCCCGCCGGGCCGCCTCGGCCAGGGTCGGCCAGCCGCTCCCCGGACCACCGTGGCACGTGGGCGCGGCGAGACTCAGCAACCCGGTGTCGAGCAACTCGTCGATGGTCTCCGTCGGCAGCGTGCGCTCGCGCTCGGCGCGGGCGGCCCGCCCCCGCCAGGTGCCCGCGAGCGCCTCGATCCGGGCACAGACATCGCCGTCCGTGCCGGCCGGTGGTGTGCCCTCGCCCCTCATACGGTCCCCTCCCGCTCGCGGCCACCCACCCGGCGCGCGGAGGCGTCCTCGAAGCGGAACTCCTCCGGAATGAGGGGTTCTCCCGCCAGTTCGAGGAATTCCGCGAGCCTCACGGCGTCGTCCGAGGCCACGAACTCGTAGAAGTTGGTGGCGTGCCAGATCACATGGACGTGGTTGAACCGGTCACCCAGCGCGCCCACCAGATCGTCGAACTCGACCTGTCCGTCGGTCATCCGCCGCAACATCTGCCGGCGTTTGCGTGCGATGTCCGCCGGGGTGAAGTACGCCGCCTTGTGCACCTCGTCCTTCACCCGCTCCCGGCGCTGGTACTCCTGCGGGTCGGGGTGGTTGAGCTTCTCCAGGAAGAACGCGAGCCCGTCCGGCCGCAGCAAGCCGGCGACGTGATCGATCTGCGCCGCGCGTTCCTTGCCGTAGAACTGGAAGGCGGCCGTCTCGTAGAGGAAGTCGACCCCGCCCCGGAACGGAGCGTACTCGTCCCGCTCGTGCAGTGTGCGGGTCGTCAGTCGGAAGAGCGACTCGGGGAAGTAGCGCGACACCGCCGGGTCGGCATAGCGGTGGAACCACGGCTCGTTGGCCCTGTTCGGTGAGCTGGTCAGCGTCTTGATCCGCCCTCGGGAGAAGGAAGCCAGGGTCCGCCCGTTGGTGCCGTCGAACGCGTCGGCCTCGTAGAAGGTGAAGTCCCTCGGCTCGGCCGCCGACCTGCGCCCGGTCAGCCGGGACAGTGCGACACCGACGCGCGACATCTCCTCGAGTATCCCTGGCACGCTCGCCAGGAAGTGCTGGAAAAGGGGCCCGGAGCGCTCAACCATCGCGTCCTGGTAGTCGAGGAGCCGCCGGTCGCGGATCGCGTCCCGGATCGTGGAGCGGACCGGCACCCGCGGCACCTGGTCCCGGCCCGTGGCGATGTCGTCGAACCGGTCCGCGAGACCGATCATGGACGAGGTCGCCACGTACTCCTGAGACCCCGCACCACGCGGCGGCTTGTCGGCGCTGTGCGGCAACTCGTCGGCCTCGTACGGTAACCCGGCGGCGCTGCGCGGTGTGCCGTCCGGTGCCGTGGTTCCCTCCGTCGTCATCGTCCTGTCTCCTTCCGCGCTTGCCCTGAGGTGTCGTTGCGGGCCATCGCGCGGCGGAGCGCGAGGCGGTCGGTCTTCCCTGACGCGGTCCTCGGCAACTCCTCGTAGAGCGCGACCTGGGCCGGCACCATGTGCCAGTCCAGCCGCTCGGCGCAGAAGGCTCGCAACTCCTCCGCGCTGACAGCGGACCGCTCGCGCAGTACGACACAGGCCGCCGGTACGTCGCCCGACCGCTCGTCCGGCACCGGCACGACGGCGACGTCGACCACGTCCGGACGTCCGCGCAGCAGTGCCTCGATCTCGTGCGGGTCCACCTGGAGAAGCGTCCGGCTGAAGCCGTCGTCCTTGCGGCGCACCCAGTACAGGTAGCCGTCCCGATCGCGGGTGAACAGATCGCCGGTGAGGAACGTCCGGCCGCCGTACGGGTCGGTGCGCAGCACACGGGCGGTCAGCTCGGGCCTGCGCCAGTAGCCCTGCATCACCAGGTCGCCGGATACCGCGAGTTCCCCGACGGTATCCGGTTCCGTCACCGGTTCGCCCGCGTCGTCGACGAGCGTCGCCCGCACCCCGGGGATGGGCTTGCCGACCGAGCCGGGGCGGTGGTCGATCTCCTCCGGCGGCAGGCCGCAGACCCGCTTGCACTCGGTGAGGCCGTACATCGAATGGATGCGCAGCGACGGGAAAGCGTCCCGCAACGCGGCGATGTGCTCGGGCGGGAGCCGTTGCCCGGTGCTGCACAGGTAGCGGACGGAGGGGATCGCGTACCGGCCCAGGTCCCCGTGTGCGCACAGCCGTGTCAGTATCGAGGGGAAGGCGTGCACGGCAGTGACGCCCTCGCGATCGATGGTCTCGAAGATCTGCTCCGGCCCGTCCGGCAGCTGCCGCTGGAGCACCGCCCGACCGCCGAAGGCCAGCGGCATCATGATGTTGTAGAAGCCGAAGTCCGCGCCGATCGGAGTGAAGCTCAGTACGGCGTCGTCGGCCGTGTTCCCGAGATATCCGGTGACGGCGGTGAAGGCGGCGGACATATTGGCGTGGCTGATCGCCACCCCCTTCGGGTCGGCGCTGGAGCCGCTGGTGTAGAACAGGGCGGCCAGTGGGCCCTCGACGGGGATGTCCGCGCCTCTTCTGTCGCGCTCGACCGGGCGCGACCGGCGCAGCACCGTCCCTCCGCCCAGGCGGATCACGGCGTTCAGGTCGGTGTCGCCGAACAGTTCGGCCAGCTCCTCCGCCCGGTCGGTGACGAGAGCGGCGGCGTCGGCCTCGCCGATCTGATGCACCAGCTTCTTCCGCCCGAACGTCTGGTGCGTGGTGGCGACGCAACATCCCGCCTTGAGGATGCCGAGGACCGCCGCCACGACGTCCACCGAGATATCGGCGTACACCACCACGCGGTCGCCGGGCCGAGCGCCGAGGCGCGGCAGGGCGTCCGCGTACTTCTCGGCCAGTGTGTTCAACTGCCCGTAGGAGGTGTGCACTCCGTCGATGGTGAGGGCGGCTCGCCGGGGCTGTTCCGCGGCGTGCCGTGCGAACAGCGAGTGCACTGGGGTACGGAGGGCGGAGGTGGGTCCGCGCGGCATCAGTAGGACGATGCTTCGACGAGGTCCAGCGAATGGCGTTCGGTGCCCTGCAACGGGGGGTTGAACACACTCAGCAGCGTCAGATCGCACCCGGGATCCGCGCGCAGGCCGTGCCGGTCGTGTTTGTCGAGTGCGTACAAGACTCCGGGGGCGATGCGGTGGACAGCGCCCGAGGCCTCCTCGATCTCTCCGGTGCCGGAGAGGCAGTAGCACGCCTCGAGATGTGAGCGGTATTCCAGGTGGGAGAAAGTCCCTGCGCGTACCACGGTGTGGCACACGGTGAATCCCATGTTGTCCACAGTGGTGAGAAGACGGAGGCTCGTGCCGTTTCCCCACTCGACCTCGTACTTCGACCCGGCTAATTCACTCAGCGATCGGATCAACATCGGAGCACTCCAGTGTGGTGGTCGCCAGCATGGGGGAGTGGTGCCGAATTGCAGAGTCGGATATCCCGAGGAACACGGGGCCGCCGACGAGGAGTTCACGGAGCTGCGAAAGTCGCTCACAGCGGCACGTGGATCGATGCCGATGCGTGGAACAATTTCAGGGGACGTTACCCCATCACGCGTTTGACAGGCAAGGCCGCTCCCTCTCCCGTATCCCCACCGGATTGCGGGGGAAAGCTTTACCGAAAGCGGCCTGCGTATGTCCAGATCACCACCTTCCCGGGCGGGCCAAGGGCCAGGGCCCTCCCTGGTGAGATAGTGCATCAGGTGAGAGATGAGGCTCCCATGAACCAATGAGGCGATCCCCGAGCCATACACACAGAAAGCGTGCGCTGTGTCGAATGCGGCTGCCGGTGCGTGCGTCCAGTGGCTCCCCGACGTTCGCTCAGCGGGCTCCGGCCTGCGCGGGGACCGGCAGCGGGGAGGCACACGTGGGGCATTTGAGCTGGATCTCAAGGAGGAGCCGGGTGAGGCTCTCGATGCCTGGCGGGCCGAAGGAGACCGTCATCGCGATCTCGGCGCTGATCCGGTAGGAGTCCTCGTTGCGGACGTCCGTGAACCACCACAGGACCGGGGTCAGCGCGCCGAGCTGGGCGGGAAGCTCCTTCTCGTGCTGCATGGCCCAGCGGTAGAGGTCGGTGAGCTGCTTGAAGCGCTGTTCCGAGGGGGTGGGTCGCAGATCGAACTGTGTGCGGGCGATCCTGTCCCCGTGATCGAGGGAGGCCTGCTCCGCCTTGCTCCACTCCTCGTCGTGCCGGGGGCGTGAGGTGAGGCGACCGGCCGCCAGGTTCGTCAGGTAGCTGGACCAGCGCAGGGTACCGGGGTTGCCGTACACGTCCGCTTCCGGATCGAGCCCGTGAGCGAGTCCCCGTTCCATCGCCTCCAGCAGGCCCGCGTTCGTCACCGACATCCAGGTGCCCGGACCGCCGACGCCCCGGTCGCGCGCCGCTGACATCACGCCGACGATCGCGGCCCAGCGCCGGAAGCCCGGTTCGAATGCCGGTCCGTGCTGCTGCAGGTCGCGGACCATCTCAACCCGTTCGGCCATGGACACACGCTCCAGCTCGGCCAGGTCGCAGCGCAGCGTTGTCGCGCAGTCCCCCGGCGGGGCCTGGAGAGCGGTGGCGGAGGCCACCGGTGCGGGCCCGGCCAGCATGGCCAGCAACGCCAGCGCCATCACGACGACCCGGACGGACCACGACCGTTGACTCCCGCGCATAGGGCTCCCTTTCCAGGGACCGCCGTGCGCCGCCCTGTGTCCCATTCCAGCAGGCTCCCCCTTAACTGCCCAGAAGCCACGTCGAGTTGATTCCCTGCCTCGTTGGTTCGGCGTCCCGACGGGGGGCGCGCGGAATCGCGCCCCGGCCGTGACGCGCCCCCACAGCTGATGGGCGACAGGTCAGGGGGCGCCCCCTTCCGTCAACCGGCTTCGGCGAGTCGGCCCGTCCGAGGCGGAGGCGTCCCGGGGCGGTCGAACTCGTCGCAGAGGCGGTCGGCGGCGTACTCGGCCACCCGTACGCACCGGCGTACGCGTTCAGCTAGGCCCTGGCGTCCGAACCTGCGTAGTTCCTGCCACAGCAGGATCGGGCACAAGGCGTCTTGTGAGCCGCTGATGGTGTCGTCCTCCGCTCCCACTGCCGCGTCGTGCACCCGGATGCTCTCCACATCGCCGCGGCGGGCCAGGACGATACCGCAGGGAATCGGCGAACCGATCATCTTGTGCCCGCTTACGGCGAGTGAGTCGGCGCCGTCGGCGAACCCCCAGGGCACCGGGCGCGGGCCAAGCGCTGCCAGCAGGCCGCCGAACGCCCCGTCCGCGTGCGAATGCGCCCGGTCGATGCCCACCTCCGTCAGGACACGGTGGATCCCGCGCAGATCCTCGACGGCTCCTTCCCCGGTGCTTCCGATCGTGGCGACGACCACGGCCGCCTTCGTACGGTGCTGGTGACACGCCGAGCGGAACGCCGACAGGTCCATGGCCCCGGTCTCGTCCGTGGGCACTCCGACGTATTCCATGCGCAGGATGCGGGCGATCTTCGGAACGGAGTAGTGGGCGCGCGCCGACGCGTACAGCACGGCGTCGGGATGACGCTCCCGGCCCGGATAGGCGCCGAACAGATTGCTCTCCGTCCCGCCGTTCGTCATGTAACCGAACGCCTCTCCGGCAGGCGCTCCGGCGAGCTGGGCGAAGAATTCGACAACGGCCCGCTCGAAGTACTTGCTGTGCAGGTGGTAGTCCGTACTGGCGCACGGACTTCCGGCGTTGTTGCCGTGCACGGCCAGGTACTGGGCCAGGTCGCGGTAGTCGAAGTCCAGGTTGACGGGGAAGCCGACCCTGTAGTCCTGCGCTCGGCGCATCTCGTCGGCGAGCGCGCGCAGTAAGGCGACGTCATCCGCCCGCTCTTCAGGGCCGCGGGGCTGCTCGCCGATGGAAAGGTCCTCCTCCAGTGGGATCGACATGAATTCTGCTCCTGGGCCTGGGTACCGGCGTTGGCGCCGCACAAACCGCAGCCGACGACCCGGTCGGTCCCGGGGCCTGAGGAGCTGCGTGCTGTCCTGGCCCGGTGTGCCGCCGGCGACCTGGACCGCCCTCGTCGACGGTGACGAGACCCGGTGATCCGGCCAGAATCCGCCGGGCACTCACGGGCCCGCGCACCGTCTTCCCACACCGGCTGCTGGGAGGCGGGCAACCGGTGCCACTGATCCATGTCGTCGTCCGAGAGGGAGCGCGGGAACTCGACCGCCGCGCGGTCTTCCGCCCTCGGCAGCTCAGTCACCGGTAGCTCCGTCCGGTCGCGTCGTTCCCGTCCGCAGCGGCTGCATTGCCGTTCGCAGCCGCTGCGGAGGGACAGCCTCCGCGACACAGGAGCAGGACTGCTCCGGCGACCTGTTCGCCTCTCGTGCCGAGGAGGTTGCTGCGGAAGTGCTCCCGCACCCTGTCCTCACGGGCGGGCGCGATCCGGGCACCCCGCTGCGCGATCCTCGCCTTCTGCACCTGCCGCGACAGCTGCGCCCGGCGGCGGAGAAGTTCGATCACGGCGCTGTCGATCTCGTCGATGGACCGGCGGAGCTCTGCGACGCGGGCTTCCACCCACGGCTGCGAGGTGTCCTCGGGCTGGGGTGCGGCCTCGGGCCTTGATGAGCCCTCGGGCCGGGGCTGGTTCCGGCTCTCGCCCGGTCGACGCTGAGACGTGTACGGCATGACTGGCAGCCTCCGTCTCGCTGCGTGCTGGGTTCCCCCGTCTACCTGCCTCATCGAGACCGGACACCGAGCACCCACGATCGAAGCGTGCGCGCGTTGAAAACCACGGCCTGGAGGACGGGCAGCAGCCGCCCCAGGAGGGCACCGCCGTCGGCTGTCGGCCCGACGACGGCGGTAGGACGGTGGTGAGAGGCGGACGGGAGAATGGAGACATGCCACACCCACCTGGAAAGCCCCTCGGCTGCCGTCCGCACCGCGTCACCGACTCAGCCGGGTACCTCGCGGGCCTGTGGAGTATCGAGCGCGTCGTGATCGACCGGAGAACGGAGACGGAGGGCTCCTTCCGGGGGAGCGCCGAGTTCCGGGCTGCGGACGCCGCGGGTGTCGCGGGGGCCGCGGAGGCCGCAGAGGCCGCGGGGGCGCCGGAGGGAGCGCTGCTGCACAGGGAGGAAGGGCAGCTCACCTGGGGCGGCCGTTCGTATCCGGCCACGCGTGTGCTGTGTCTGCTTCCCCGCCCCGACGGCACAGCCGAAGTCACCTTCGCGGACGGCCGCCACTTCCACGAGTTGGACCTGCGCAGCGGTGACTGGTCCGTCGTCCACCTTTGTGCCGCGGACCGGTACGAGGGGCGGTTCACGGTCTGCTCGCCCGACGAGTGGCACCTTCAGTGGCGGATCATCGGGCCGGCCAAGGAGCAACTTCTCCAATCCGTCTACCGGCGACGCGTCCCCTGAGAGCGGCCCGACCACTTCACCGGGCTGCTGCCCGCACCCGATCGGTCGTGCTCGGAAGGCCGCCGAAGGGCACCCAGCGATCCCCGGTCACCCCGCGCTCGCGCGGAGTGACCGGTCACGGTCGCCAAAGCCCTGGCCGCCACCTGATGCGCCCCGGGCAGAGCTCCGGGCCACGACAGTGGCGCAGCTCCGCTTCGGCCTGTTGCTCTTGCCGAGCTCTTCCTGGGTGGGGGTGGTCTGGAGGGGCGCGGGTAGACGACTGTCAGGACGAGAGGGGGACAGCTGGTGGTGTTGGGACCGCAGGGCGCGCCCACGGGGCCGTTGAAGTACTTCCGGGAGAATCCGTTGAGCCGCCGTGCCGAGTTGTTCTTGTTCGGCGGTATCTTCCTGTTCGGGGTGGGCTTCATGCTGTTCGGGATCTTCGTGCTGGCCCCGTAAGAAGCGGCGCACCCGCCTGCCGGTCACCGCTCCAGGTCCTCCTTGGCCCGCTCCGGCAGTCGCAGATACACCAGTGCCGACAGCAGGCACAGCACGGTGACGTACCACGGGAAGGCGTCGGGTACCTCCAGCTCTTCGAAGAGCGTGCCGACGTAGGGAGCGGTGCCGCCGAAGAGGGCCACGGCCAGCGAGTAGGGGAAGCCGATGCCCGCGGCACGCACCCGGGCCGGGAAGACCTCGGCGTTGACCGCGGCTGCGATGGCCGTGTAGCCCGTGAGCAGCACCATCCCGGCGCACTGCACCAGCAGCAGTGAGACGAGAGAATCGCCGACCGCGTGCAGCAGCGGTACGCACACGACGGCGAACCCGATCGCGAAGGTCAGCAGCAGCGGTTTGCGGCCCACCCGGTCGGACAGCAGCCCGCCCAGTGGCTGCAGCAGCATGAAGAACACCAACGAGATCGTGCCGGCGACGAGCGCATCGCCTTTGTCGAGCCCGGCGTTGACCTGCGCGTACGTCGGCAGGTACGAGGTCCACACGTAGTAGGCGATCGTCCCGCCGGCTGTGATCCCGACGATCAGCAGGGACTCGCGGGGGTGGCTGCGCAGCGCGTCGAAGAGCCCGGGACGCGGCCCACCGGCGTGCTTGTCGCTCCGTGTCTCCTGCGCGCCCCGCCGTACCCAGAAGCCTGCGAGGCTCAGCAGCGCCCCGATCACGAACGGGGCCCGCCAGCCCCACTGGTGCATCTGGTCGTCGTCCAGTGTGGAGACGAACAGCGCAGCGACGCCGGAGGCGGCCAGTTGGCCCGCTGTCGTAGAGACGTACTGGAAGCTGGAGAACAGTCCGCGGCGGCCCGGGCCGGCGGACTCCACCAGGAAGGTCGTGGAGGCGGCGAACTCCCCTCCCACGGACAGCCCTTGCACAAGCCGGGCGATCACCAGCACCACCGGCCCGAACGCTCCGGCTGCCGCGTAGCTGGGGGTGACCGCGACCAGCAGGCTGCTGCCGCCCATGAGCAGGATCGTCAGCGTCAGCGCGGAGCGCCGTCCGGCCCGGTCGGCGACGGCCCCCAACAGCAGTCCGCCGACCGGCCGCATGAAGAAGCCGACAGCGAAGACGGCGAAGGTGGACAGCAGCGGAACCAGCGAATTGTCCGCCCCCTCGGGGAAGATCTCATCCGCGATGTAGACGGCGAGGAACGAGTACGCGAACCAGTCGTACCACTCGACGCCGTTCCCGACGGAGGCCGCCAGCAGTTGCCGCCCCGACCGCCGGGGTGACCGGTCGCCCTCGCCCTCCCGCTTTCCCGGCTTCGGCTCCCGGTCCGTCTCCCGCGTCCGCTCCTGCGACTGCGTCATCGATGGATATCCTCTCCGGCGCTCTTGCTGTGCCACCGGACAACCCGACTCGGCCACACCTCCATTCCTGCGTACCGGCACCGTCCCGGCATGCGGACATGGCGCCCCGCGCCGCCGAGCAGGTTGTGGGCTGACGCGTGGTACCGGGCGGGACGCGCGCGTGGGCGGCGCGCAGCCGTGGTCCAGCCGACGGCTGGTGGCTGCCTTCCGCTGCGGGCCGGACAGATGCACGCCCGGCCTCCGCCCGCCTGTGAACCTGCGCCTGGCAGCCGAGGTCGGCCACGCGGCGGGTATCCGGTTCGGTCGAAGACTTCCGACTCGGCCCGGATGGGGCGTGCGGCGGCCTCCCCCGTGCGGCGGCGGCCCCCCCCGTGCGGCGGCGGCATCGAACGTGCGGCCGCGGTATGAAGTCGGCGCCGGCCACGCACCGGCCCCTTCCCTGCACGGTGCCGTCCCCGTCGGCGGTGACAGGGGGCGATCCGCACCCCAGAGCGGGCGGCTTCGCGGAGCCGGTCAGTCGGAGGCGGCGCCCCCGGAAGTGGCCCGGGTGAGGGTGTCCGCCACCGTTGTGCAGGCGAGCCGGGCCACCGCGCGCAGCTCCGAGTCCGACGTACCGGCACGGCTCAGCACGGCGAGCGACTGATTGACCGCGACGACGAACGTGGCGAGTTCGTCGAGCACTTGGGCATCGGCTGCAGAATCCGCCAGCGCCGCGCGCACCCGCCGACGCTGCGTGTCGAGCAGATCGCGGACCTTGGTGCTGTTCTCCTTTTCCAACGTCGGTGACTGCGTGGCGGACTGGGCGACGAGACACCCTGCGGGGACGGACGGGTCGGCGATGCGGGTCAGGATGACGTCGAAGAAGGCCTCCAGCGCCCGCACCGGGTCACCGGGGTGCGCCGCGAGTGCCTGCCCGTACTGCTCGCTGTAGATCGACTCGTAACGGTCGAGGCACTGGCGGAACAGGGCGTCCTTGCCGCCGAAAGTGCCGTAGAGCGACCCGCGGCCGAGGCCGGTGGCCGAGCACAGGTCACCGAGCGAGGCATCCGCGTATCCGCGCTGCCAGAACACGCGCATTGCCTGGTCCAGGGCCGCACCGACATCGAACTGCTTCCGGCCCGACATGCCGCCCACCTCCTGCTTCACATTGCCACCGGGACCCTACCTGGTTCGTGGAGGGACCAGCCACATCATTGACCGATCGGTCCAAGATGGCTAGCGTGATCGACGAGCGGCCTCCCACGGCCTCACTCAGGGCGGGCCGGACGGCGGTGTCGCCCTACGCCCCGAACTGCGGCAGTCCCCGCGGAGAGGATCATCGTGAACATGGCGCCACCCCCTTTCCCCACGCCCGACGGCCCCGGTTCCGTCTCTCATGTGCCGCACCTCCCGGCGCGGTTCACCGAGACGTTCACCAGTCAGTACGTCGACACCGGCGAGGTGCGGCTGCACGCCGTCACCGGCGGCGAAGGCCCCCCGCTTCTGTTGCTGGCCGGCTGGCCCCAGACGTGGTACGCCTGGCGCCTCCTGATGCCGACGCTGGCCCAGGACTTCCACGTCGTCGCGGCCGATTCGCGCGGTGTCGGACTGTCCGACAAGCCCCGGGACGGGTACGACACAGGCACCCTGGCCACCGACATGGTGAAGCTGATGGCCGCACTCGGGCACGAGCGGTTCGCCATGGTCGGCCACGACATCGGCATGTGGACCGCCTATGCCCTGGCCGCCGACCACCCGGACCGGCTCGACCGCCTCGCCGTCGCCGAGGCCTCCATCCCCGGACTGACCCCCTCCCCGCCGCTTTTCAGCAGCGGGAAGGCGAATGAAAGCCTCTGGCACTTCACGTTCAACCGCCTCACCGACCTCAACGAACAACTGGTCAGCGGGCGGGAACAACTCTTCTACGGTCACCAGTTCGCCACCAAGGCCGCGAAGCCCCTGCCCGACTACGCCGTCCAGTACTACGTCGAAACCCTCGCCGCCGCACCCGAAGCCCGGCGTGCCAGCTTCGAGTTCTACCGCGCGATCGACACGACCCTCGCGCAGAACGAGCAGCGCGTGGCCCGACGGCTGACCCTTCCCGTCCTGACAGTCGCGGGGGCGGAGAACTTGGGTGAATCGGTCGGCGAAACGATGAAGCGTGCCGCGGATGACGTGGAGAGCGTCGTCATTCCCGGCTGCGGACACTACCCCGCCGAGGAAGCACCGGAGGAGATGCTTGCCGCGCTGACCATCTTCCTGGCCCCGTACCGGGACAGCCGCACCGCAGCAGACATCCCCACGGGCACTCCCACGGCGCGGGGGACCGGAGACTGATCCTTCAGTTGCACTCCGCTGTCGCCGCCGGCCAAAGCGTGCGGGAGGGAGGAGAGAGAGTTCCAGGTCGCAGACGCCAGTCGCAACCGGGAGGCCGTCACTTCAGGTCCGAGAGGAGGCCGTCCAGGGCCTCCTTGAGGGCTGTGGCGTTGGCCGGGTCGAACCACGTGGTGCGGATCCGCTCGTTGTTCCCTTTGGGGGTCTCGTGGTCGGCGGCAAGCTGGTGCAGAGGGCGTGTCTCGTCGTTCAGTGAGCGGCCCACATTCTGGAAGAGGTCGCGCACATACCGGTCGGCGGTGTCGGGGGCGATGCCGTGGGCGGTGGCCCACGAGGTGAGTGTGGCGAGGTAGGTGTAGTGGGCGGTGAGGGTCCCGGTCAGCGCGGAGAAGACGTTGAAGGCATCCTCGTCCGCGACGGGGAGCGCCCCGCCCAGATGTTCGAAGAGAGCGTCCACCACCGGGTGGGAGGGGCAGGTCACTGTGACGGAGCGGCGCTCGCGCACGGCGGGCAGCGGGATGGCGCGGACGAGTGGGGCGCCGGTGGCGAGGGTTCGGCGCAAGTCGTCGATGGCGACGCCGGCCATCAGGTTGACCACGGTCTTGTCGTCGTCCACCTTCAGCCCGGCGAGCGCCTCCTGGTGGTCCTGGCGGCGGACGGCGATGATCACCACCTCGGAGCGGTCCACCACCTCCTGGTTGTCGGCGCACACCTGGACGCCCTCGAAGCGCTCGGACAGTTCGGCGGCGACGCGGGCTCCCCGAGGAGAGAGGAAGACCTCCGGCGACGCGCCGCCCTCGCTGCGCAGGCCCTCGACGATGGCCTTGCCGATTTCGCCCGCTCCTATGATGCCGATTCGCTGCACTGTGTCGTCCTCCATGGTGGGCGGTGGTCGTGGCCCGTGTCGGTGCGCCTCTGTACGGCCGCGGTGGTTGCGGCAGTCCGGTCGCGCCCGAGGTGTCCTTGCGGGGCGCGGCGTCGGCGTCTGCTGTCGGGGCCGGCCGGTAGACCGGACCGGTAGGTCGCGGCCGGGCAGCGCGGTCTCCTGCCGGACGATCGAGGCGCCGGTGTCCGGCTCTCCGAGGATCGTCCGCGCCGTGCTGGACGCGCGGAAGCGGTTCTCCGCGTCGCGGTAGGCGCAGTGTCCGATCATGATCGCCGATAAGTCCGCCGGTTGTCGTGTCGCGGTAGTGCTTCTGCTCTGTGTGCTTCTCCCATGACGAACAGCCGGAGCTTCCGGCCGACGCCGGGTGTGTCGTTGTTACCGAACGTTGTTGCCCTCATTATGCACGCGGTGCGTGCAACGGCAAGTGCGTGGAGGCTGCTGCCGCAGAACGGGGGCAGGGGCAGTGGCCGAGGGAGTTGATGTGGTCATACCGAAGCGAGGGGGGCCGGGCAGTCGTTCAGACCGGGCCTGCCCAGTCGCCCACCGACTGAGCAGTAAGCACGTTGTTTCGGCTGAGCGAAGCGAAGGGCCTCTGGGCTCAGCGCGCCCGGTTCCAGGGCGCGTGGCGGCATCACCGTGACGGCGGCGGGCGCCATCCGTGGTCATTGATCTTGCATACGCACATTCGTCGAGGCCGCAGTGGACTGTCTGCTGTACGCGGCTTCTCGGAGGCGGTAATGCTCGGCAAGAAGAGGAGTCGGTGTCAGGCGGCTACCGGTTCGGGGTGCACGGTCCTTCCGCTTCCGGTCAGGTCGCTGCGCTGCAGGGATTCGTTGCGGTGTTTGTGACCGAGGGAGTGCTGGCTCGTAGGGGTGTCGTCTCCTGATGCGGGAGCTTCCACTTGCTTGGTGTGGGCGAAGTCCACTTCCTCTGGCACGTCAGCTGTTGTAGCGGAGTCAAGGGCTCCTGTCGGTAGAGGCTGACCGAAAGT
Organism: Streptomyces sp. B15; assembly: GCF_018070605.1. Taxonomy (NCBI): domain Bacteria; kingdom Bacillati; phylum Actinomycetota; class Actinomycetes; order Kitasatosporales; family Streptomycetaceae; genus Streptomyces; species Streptomyces sp. B15. The sequence goes on along the minus strand of NZ_JAGPXJ010000082.1, from coordinate 8,065 downwards.
TTGCCGGTCCGTGTTGACCTTCACTGATCGATCGCTCTAGTTTCACTCTCTGTATCGACGTACAACGTCCTGACGGACTTCCGCCGAGACGCTGGTCCGTGCCAAGTGTCCAACGGCCGACCCTGGCTGGAGCATTCACGTGAATCTGCGGCATGACCGTATGGGCCGGCCGGACGTCAGCTGAGGCACCAAGAAGTACATCCAGTGCTTCAAGGGAAAGCCCTGGTAAGAGCAGTGGTCAGTGGCACAACCTCGCGGCAACGACGACCACTTCGTGCGGAACGAGAAGGTCAACTGCGCCGGCTCCGGGTCGGCGTGTCAGCGTCAGCAGGGCCACCGTCGACACTTCCAAGGCTGGCCAGAACTGAATCCGGACAACTGCCCGGGAGGAGGGCCGTCCCTCCCGTCAGTCATGAACATTTGTGAGTTCCATGAATCTGGCCAAGCAGCTTCGGCTCAGCAGCGCTCTGTGGGCCTCCCCGGTGGCTCTCGGGATCACGCTGTTCTATTTCCATGTCACCTTCACCAATGACTACCCTCACACCAAAGGTGAGATCGACTACGCACCCGAGGTCGTCTCTTTCGCGCTGAGTCCGGCTTCGGCTCTCGCCTACGCGGCTGCCTCAGCACTCGCGGCCTGGGAGAGCGGCAGGCTCAAGGAAAGCGGAGTGTGGGCGATAGCGCCTTCTCGTAGTCCCTACCGCGTCGCGGGCCAAGTCCTGCTTCCTGTACTGCTGCTGGCCTGGCTCATGCTGTTGATCCCGGTCGTCGGGGGGCTGGTGCGGGAGGGTATCGCCCCCACGCTCTCCAGCCTCCCCCTGCTCACCATGAGCATGCTGGTTGCGGCAGCCCACTGCGTCATCGGCTTCGCCGTCGGGAGGGCGTTGCCCAAGCTGATCGCGGCTCCCGCTCTCGCGATGGCGGTCTTCTACACGGTTGCCGCCTCCGCCTCATCGGGAGAGACCTTCTGGCCCCGGCATCTTCTTGGGGAACACCACGGCGTTCTCGCCTTCGGCGCCACTCTTCCTCTCGAAGCGCTGGCTCCGCACGTGCTGTTCGCCGGAGGCATCGCCGCCGGTGCCGCCATCCTGTGGGTCACGCCTCACACCTACCGTCTACGGCTGGTGATACCCGCCGCAGCACTCGCAGTGGCGCTCGCCGGGCCCGCGACGGCCTACGCGCAAGTCGACTCGTGGGGCCCGGCCGCGCCGCTGTCCGTGGGACACGCTGACCTGACCTGCGCGGGCACCGAGCCGAAGGTCTGTGTCCCCAAGGCCGGCGGGGCAGATCCCATCCGGGCCAGAGCAGCCGTGACTGCTGTAGTGGACAAGCTCAAGAAGGCTGGAGTGGCCGTCGACCGCCCCCGAAGTGTCCAGGACGACATCGTCAACGGCAATCGCCCGCGCGCCTCGACAGACAGCACTTGGTGGCTGCCGCTGACCACCAGCCAGCGCCACAACACCACCCGCTATCAAGCCCTGCGTCAGGCAGTGCGCTTCCCGTGCCGACAGCCCAAGGGCGAGGTCACCAGCCGCAGCGCCATGCTGTGGGCAGCGCAGGTCGCCGGGGTGTCCGAGAACTACCTGAAGCGGCAGCGTTCGGAGATGGGCCAGTTCACCAACGGTGACGAACTCCTCAAGGCCATCCAAGAACGGGTCAGCAAGATCCGAGCGGAGCCGTCCGGCCGACAAGCGGCCTGGTACCGGCAGCAACTGGAGAGAGCATGCTCCTCACCGGATGCTGGTGGTGCCTGATGCTCTGGTGGCTGAAAGCCCGCCGAGCCCACACCCTGCTGCCGGCCTCCTACGGCGTGTTCGTCGCCCTGGTGCTGCTGCTTCAGGGCGTGGTGGCCGACCTGCCCTCCTTCCTCACGGGAGGCGACAACCCCGTAGTGGCCACCTTGCTGGCGCCCGTGCCCTTGTACGCGGCACTACTGGTGTCCTTGGAATCCCGCCTGCACGCCGCCGAGGACACCGGTACCCGGCTGGTACGGGGCATGGATGTCGGCCTGGTGCTGGCGGTGGTTGCTGCGGCAGCGCTGGCCGGTTTCGTCATCGGCTCTCTTCTCGAATCTGCCGGCGCTCTTGCGGTAGGACGCAACACCGCCTTCCTGGTGGGGCTGATGCTCTGCGCGCGCCCTCTCATCGGCGCGCGTGCGGTCATGGCCCCCGTGGTGTGGTTGCTCGCGGTGATGCTCTTCGGCTTCGACCACGGGCACCCCTACTTCTGGAGCGTGCTCCCACGGGCCAACAGCGACCCGATCGCCCTCGCTGCAGCCGCCGTGGCACTCGCTGCCGGCCTGACGTGCCAGCTGACCGTCCGTCCGCGAGTTGACTCCTGAGCGCCGGACAGAAACGGAAAGACGACTCCATGACAGTCAGACTGTCCTCCTGCACCTATTCCTACCGTCCCTGGTCCCCACCCGTTCTCACCAATCTCGACTACTCACTCGAGCCTGGGCTGACCATCCTCCTGGGACCCAACGGGGCCGGAAAGTCCACCCTCTTGCGTCTTGCAGCCGCAGTCACCCAGCCCCGTACCGGAACCGTCACCTACAACGGCATCTCCTCACACAGCAAGGCCTACCGAGCCGCTGTGGTCTGGATGCCGCAGCAGATAACGGCCATGACCGGACTCACCGCCCGGGAACAAGTCGCCTACACCGGCTGGCTGAAAGGCATGGACAAACGCGACGCCTGGGAATCAGCAGCACAAGCCCTCTCCCGCGTCGACCTGACGGCCCAAGCCGATACCAAGACCAAGCGGCTCTCCGGAGGACAACTCCGCCGAGTCGGAGTCGCCTCCGCCCTCGTCCACAACGCCCGCGTTCTCCTTTTGGACGAACCCACCGCGGGCATGGACCCCCGACAGCGCCGGGTCTTCCGCGATGTTCTGGCATCCTTCGCGGATGAGGTCCAGGTCCTCCTGTCCACTCACGACGTCGCCGATCTGGCCGAAGAATGCGACCAGGTCACTGTGCTGGACGCCGGGCGCATCACGTTCACCGGTATCACGCAGGACTTCCTCGCCCACGCCCCCGCAGGCACTGCTCCCGGGCGACAGGCCGAAGCAGCCTACTCCGCCCTCAGCAACACTGGCGCGCACCTGTAGACAGCTTCGCCCGGAACTGGACGATGTATTCGTCCAATGGGAGCCGGCTTGTCATCCTGACCAGGCCGGCTCCGAGCTGCGCGCTCCGTGTGCCGGGCGCCGGGCAAGCCTGACACGGTGAGGTGCGCGGTTCCGAACTGGGCCGGTGGGTCATCGTGGTTGGGTAGACGTCGCTCGGTGGTCGACGGGCGTGTCTCAGCAGGGGAGGGAGGCGGCATGGAGCCGCTGGCGGCTGGAGATCCGGCGCGGGTGAACGACTTCATCCTGCGTGGCCGGCTGGGCACAGGGGGAATGGGGCAGGTGTTTCTGGGCCGGTCGCTGGGTGGCCGAACAGTGGCCGTGAAGCTCGTGCACCCCCATTTGGCACGGCAGACGGAGTTCCGGTCCCGTTTCCGGCGGGAGGTGGCCGCCGCCCGTGCGGTCAGTGGGGCCTTCACCGCGCCGGTGGTGGCCGCCGGTACGGAGGACGATCCGCCGTGGATCGCTACGGGCTATGTGCCCGGACCGTCCCTGGCCGAGGCCGTAGCCGCGACCGGAGGTCTGCCACAGGACTCGGTGTGGCCGTTGGCGGCAGGGCTGGCCGAGGCGTTGCAGGCCATCCACGCCGAGGGCCTGCTCCACCGTGATCTCAAGCCCTCGAACGTGCTGCTGACCGTGGACGGCCCACGCGTGATCGACTTCGGAATCGCCCGCGCGATGGACAGCACCGTGCTGACGGAACCCGGCAAGACGATCGGCACGCCCGGCTTCATGTCCCCGGAACAAGCTGAAGGCGGCCAGGTCGAGCAGCCCAGTGACATCTTCGCCCTCGGAGCCGTGCTCGCCTTCGCCGCCACCGGCGTCAGGCCTTTCGGAGAGGGCGAGCCACTGGCGGTCCTGCTCCGCGTGGTCACCGGCGCGCCGCAGCTGGACGGGCTGACGGACCCGCTACGCGCCCTGGTCGCCGCGTGCCTGGCGAAGAAGCCCGCCGACAGGCCCACCACAGCCCAACTCCTCGAACAGATCGCCACGCGCTGGGACCCGCCCGACGACTTCCCTCCCACCCCGCCGTGGCCCCAGGCCGTGACCGCCCTCATCCAGACACACGGCACACCTGCCACCGCGCTGTACACCGCCCAGGCCACCACCCCGCCCTTCCAGCATTCCGCGCCCACGCCCACCGCACCCGCACGGCAAGCCCCGACGCACCCGCACCAGGGGCCAACGGAGACCGACCGCCCGGCCGGCCCCGCCGGAGGCTCTGAGCCGAAGCCCCGCGCCCTACGCCGCCGCCACTGGCGCGCTCTCACGCTCAGAAGGTCGGGTGAGTTCGCGGAGGCCGCACGCGTGCTGGCCGACCTCATCCCTGACCGGGCCCAGGCATGGGGACCCGACCACTCCGGAACGTTGGAGGTCCGCCGGCACCACGCCCTGACCGTCGGGGAGGCGGGGAATCATGTGGAGGCCGCGCGCCTGCTGGCCGATCTCGTTCCGGACATGGCACGCGTCCTGGGGCCTGACGACCGCTACACCCTGGAGGTCCGCCAACACCACGCCAGGGAACTCGGGGAGGCGGGGGAGCACGTGGAGGCCGCGCGCCTGCTCGCGGACCTCATTGCCGATTTCGTGCGCGTGTGGGGACCCGGTCACCCTGAGTCCCTCGCTGTCCGCCTCAATCGCGCCTGGGAGCTCGGGGAGGCAGGCGAGCATGCGGAGGCCGCTCGGCTGTTCGCCGAGGGTGCGGCCGACCAGGCGCGTGTCCTGGGCCCCGATCACCCCGACACGCTCAAGGCCCGCTACTTCCAGGCCTGGCATACAGGGGATACCGGAGACGACGCGGCCGCGGCGCGCTTGTTCGCCGAGGTCGCCGTGGACTACGCGCGTGTGCTGGGTCCTGACCATTCCAACACTCTCAGAGCGCGCCGTCTGCATGCTCATGTCCTGGGGCGGGCGGGGGAGCGTGGCGAGGCAGCCGGGCTGCTGGCCGGCCTCATCGAGGACTATGCGCGTGTGCTCGGCCTGGACCACCCTCATGCCCTGACCGCCCGCCACAACCATGCCTCCGTGCTTGGGCAGATCGGGGAGTATGCGGAAGCTGCTCGGTTGTTCGCCGAGCTGGCCACCGACTCGGCGCGTGTGCTCGGCCGCGATCACTCCCACACCCTCATGGCCCGGTCGTCTGCGGATCACTGGAGCGCGCAGGAACGCCTCGGCTGACCGTCGCCGCAGGCGCAATCGAGGCCAGGCCTGTTGCTTGTAGGTCTTGTCCGCCGTGAGGCTGTCAGGTTCTCGCACGGCCTGCCCGGCCCGCTCCCGGGGACGCGGTCTTCGCGACCACCGGCTTGACCGGGATACAGGCGGCCGGCCGACCCGGTATGACGACGAGGACAGCGGCCCGACAGCGGCCGTCCGTGCTCGGTGGATCTCGGCAATGAACCCACCAAGCGGGTGAGACGGGGCCTCACCGTTCGTGCGGACGAAATCGACGCCTGGGCGATAGGACGCCAGGGGCGGTCAACAGTCTGGCGAACCACCGGCCCGCCCGCGGGCGAACGCGGAAGCGAACTCCGCCTCGCCGAGGGAAGCACGGGCGCGCTCGGACGCCCGGTCCACATCGACTCGTTCGGCAGCAGGCAGCGGCATACCGACTGAGTCACGCAGGGCGGCGGCCCGCCCCAGCAGGCACGCGGCGCGCTCGGGATGATCCGCTGCCGCGTGGGCTCCCGCCAGGCCCTCCAGCGCCAGCGCCAGCGCACGGGGATCACCGGTGCGACGGGCGGCGGCCAGCCCTTCCCGGTGGAGGGTCTCGGCGCCCTCGGCGTCGCCGCGCTGTTCGGCTGCGTAACCGAGCTGCGCCAGGATCAGCGCCGTGCCGGAGTCGACGCCGAAGCGCCTGTTCCACTCAAGCCATGGGCGGAGCAGGGTCTGCGCGGTCTCCAGGTCGCCGCGTCGTCGGGCACCCAGCGCGAGTCCGGTCACCGCGAACTGCTCGGCTGGGCGGTGGGACTGCTCCGCGGCCAGCCGCCTGGCCTGCTCGTGGTACTCGGTGGCCTGCTCCAGGTGACCGGTCAGCAGCGCGATCCGGCCCAGTCTGGCCAACCCGAAGGACGCGCTGGTCCACAGCTGGAGTTCCTCCGCGTCCCGTACGCAGTCCTGGTGCAGGCGTGCTGCCGCCGCGTAGTCCCCGGCGATCTCGGCGAGCACGCCCAGCTGCTCGCAGGACTGCAAGTGTCCCCAGCGATCGCCGAACTCCCGGAAGAGGGTGGCCGCAGCCTCGGCGTGCTGCCGAAGGGCCACCAGATCTCCCTGGTACACGGCGCGGGTGGCACGCACGCTGAGGAGGGCTGCCTCGCCCCACCGGTCACCGAGCGCCCGGAACCGGGCGCCCAGTGCCTCCAGATCGGTCAGCTCGACCGCCTCCCGCAGCCCGGGACGTGGATTGCCGAAACCGCATCTGGCGTAGGCGAGCAGCCATAGGCTGCGTACGTCCGCGCCGTCGAAATCCTCGTCGGGGTGGACATCGACCCCGCTCAGCAGCGCGAACGCGGCGCGCCTGGCACGGGCCGAGGCCCGGGCGGGACCGCAGGTGTGCCCGGCGGCCACCGGTGTCCGCGCGAGGACCTGGTCCAGATGACGGAGCGCTTCACCGACGCGACCCCGCAGGAACCAGTACCAGCTGAGGGCGTTGACCAGGCGCAGCCCGAGGGACTCGGCCACTTCCAGCGCGAGCGCGGAGCGCAGGTTGCGGGACTCGGCGTCCAGGCGCTGCAGCCAGTACCGCTGATCGTGGCCGTACAGCAGTTCACAGGCGTGCTCCGCGAGTTCGGTGAAGTGCCGCGCGTGGCGGTGGCGGACGTCGTCGGCCTCCCCGGCCTCCTCAAGACGCTCCAGACCGTAGGCCAGCACCGACTCCAGCATGCGGTAACGGGGCCTGCCCGCTGCTTGCCCCTCATGCGCCACGACGACCAAGGAGCGGTCCACCAGGCGGGAGAGCAGATCGAGTACCTCGTCGGTGGCGATGCCCTCGCCCGCGCAGACCGACTCGGCTGATTCCAGCGTGAACCCTCCGACGAAGACGGCGAGCCTGCGCAGCAGGGTCTGCTCCGGCGGGGACAGCAGCTCCCAACTCCAGTCGATCATCGCGCGCAGCGTGCGTTGCCTGGCCGGGGCGTCCCGGCGTACCTGGTTCAGCAGCCGGAAGCGGTCGTGCAGGCGGTCGGCCAGTGTGTGCACGCCCAGGGTCCGCACCCGGGTCGCGGCCAGTTCCAGGGCCAGGGGAATCCCGTCGAGGCGGCGGCAGATGAGGGCGACGGCCTCGGTGTTGCCGGCGTCCAGGGTGAACCCGCCGGCGGCGGCTGCGGCGCGCTCGGCGAACAACTCCATGGCCTCCTTCTCGGCGAGGGGGGCGACCGCCTCCAGCACCTCACCGGAGAGAGCCAGCGGCTCCTGGCTGGTGGCCAGGACGTGCAGCCCCGGGGCGTGCCCCAGCAAGTAGCCGACGAGTTCGGCGACCGGAGAAGCGAGGTGTTCGCAGTTGTCCAGGACGAGCAGGAGTCGCCGCGCCGCCAGCGCATCGACGAGCCGAGCCCGCACCGCGCCTCGCCCATCCTGGCCTGTCTCCGGGCCCCCGTCGGTCTTCGGGCTGCTCCCGCCGTTCCTGCCGTTCCGCTCGCTTCTGCCGTCCCCCTCGTTCCTGGTGTCCGCACCAGCTGCGGCGGCCCCACCGTTCCTCGTGCCCCCGTCGCCGGCTGAGTTCTGGCTCGCTCCACCCGCCCCGCCGCTTCTCGCGTCCCCGCCCTGCGCTCCGCCTGTGTCCCGGGCTTCGGGGTGCCCGGTGTCGTCGCGGATACCGAGGGCGACCGCCACGGTCTCTGCGACCTCGCGCCCCGTCCCGGCGAGCTCGACGAACCGGACGCCGTCGGCGAAGACAGCTGAACCATCCGCCAGCCGGGACGGGGCGCGAGGTCGCAGAGAC
>NZ_JAGPXJ010000081.1:0-35734 GCF_018070605.1 Streptomyces sp. B15 | reverse complement strand
GCGGCACCCAGCACACCGCGGGCGGCAGCGCCGGCGGCGCGGGCGGTGGCGAGCACCCGGCGGGTGGGGGAGACCCCCAATTGGAGCAGGACGTGGCAGCGGCCCGCCTCCGGGTCGCCCTCGATCCGGACTGAGCTGATCGCCGGCCCGGCCGCGACGCGGGAGAGGGCCGGGCCCACCACGGGGGCGAGCCGGGCCACACCGTCCACGGCGAGCACGGCGCGCCTGACACGGTCGGCCGCTTCCTGATGAGCGGCCCCCGCCGCCCCGGTCGCCTCCGCCGTCCCGGCTGCCCCGGTCGCCTCCGTGTCGGAGCCTTGCCCGGCTGCCGGGGCGCGGCCCGGGGCGGGGGCCGTCATGTCACCGGGCGCGTCCATGAGTTCCGTCACCCGCAGGTCGACGCTCTCCAGCGCCAGCCCCAGCTCCCGCTCGGCGGCGGCCAGCAGTGCGTGCCGCACCTCGTCCGCCGCGGCGGGCACCGGCCGGTCGGCGGGGACCGCCAGCTCGGCGGTCAGCGTCAGCGGGCCGGGCGGCAGGGCGCTCGGCGGCGGGGGGACGGCGGGCTCGGTCCATGTCCCCGGGCCGGAGAGCTCCACCCGCATCGCGCTCAGCCGGGTGTCCGGTACCGCCCGACGGAGGACGTCGAGGGCTGCCTCTTCCGTCACCCACGCCCCGTCCGCCGCCTCGCCCAGCGGCAGGAGTCGCCCCATCCCGAGCTGTTGGCGTACCACCTGGGTCAGCCGTTCCGCCGTCATGGCGCGCACTCCCCTTCCACCTTCGCTGCTGCCGTACCGAAGGAGAACCTTCCGCGCCGACCGTGCCCGCTCGCGCAGCGCACGGCGTACGGGCGCCGCAGTCACCCGATCGGGGGCGCCCGGCGCAGCTGAGCGAGCGGTGCCCGTCGGACCGTGCTTACGGTGAGCAGCGGAGCGGCAGGCCGCTTCGAACCTCCGAGAGGGGCGCAGAGATGTCCGAGACCAGTACGTCCAACCGCTCCGAGAACCGCAGCGCGAGCACCACGGGCCAGCAGGCGGGCGGTACGAGTGAGCAGCAGCAGCGACGAGGCGGGCTGGGGCCGGCAGGCTCCCGGGGCCGCACCACGATCGCCGACGGAGTGGTCGAGAAGATTGCGGGCATGGCGGCCCGCGATGTGATCGGCGTCCATGCGATGGGCGGCGGGATGGCCCGCACGTTCGGCGCCGTCCGGGACCGGGTGCCCGGGGGTGGCGGCGGCGCTCGCTCCGTCAGCCGCGGCGTCAAGGCCGAGGTCGGCGAGGTGCAGACGGCACTCGATCTGGAGATCGTCATCGACTACGGCGTGTCGATCTCGGACGTGGCGCGCTCCGTGCGGGAGAACGTCATCTCGGCCGTCGAGCGCATGACAGGCCTCGAGGTGGTCGAGGTCAATATCGCGGTGAGCGACGTCAAGCTGCCGGACGAGGAGGACGAGGAAGAAGAAGACCAGGACCGGCCCCGGCTGCAGTGAGTGACAACGCCGAGGTGAGCAGCGCCGGCCCGCCTGAGGAAGTGATCGCGCGCCGCGCGCCCTGCCGCGGTGCCGAGTGAAGGAGCGCACGATGAGCATGGCCTTTGTCGGCTTGATCGCCGGCCTGGCGCTGGGCTTCGCCGGGTATTTCGGCGGTTTCGGAGCCTTCGTGCTGGTGGCGGCGCTGGGCGCCGTCGGCTTCCTGGTGGGCCGGTTCGTGGACGGGGACATGGACGCGGGGGACTTCTTCCGCGGCCGGGACAGCGAGCGTCGCAGGTGACTCCGTGACACAGACGCAGGTTCCCGAAGGTGAGCGCGGGGCGACCCGGATCGCCGACCGCGTGGTGGCCAAGGTCGCGGCCCAGGCGGCGCGGGAGGCGCTGCGGGGGGCCCGGGAAGAGGGGTCGGGGGCGGCGGCCGGGCCGCCGGTGCGCCGCTCCGTGCCCCGGGCGGCGGTCACCGTGCGCGAACGGACGGCGCGGGTGCGGCTCGGGCTGGAGCTGGGCTACCCCTCGGACATCGGTGCCCAGTGCGGCGCCGTACGCAGGCGCGTCATCGCGCGCGTGGGCGAACTGGTCGGCATGGACGTGCCGGACGTGGCCCTCGACATCGAACGGCTGCACTCGGCGCAGCTCAAGGGCGACAGTTCGGGGAGGGTGACGTGAGCCCGGAAGGCGACGCGAACGACCCGCGCACCGCCGCGCGGCAACAGGGGCAGGGGCACCAGGGGCCGGCGCGGAGTCCGGCACCGGGCGGAGGGGGCACCACGCTGGAGAAGGCCCCCGAACACCCTGAGCCGCCCGCCCCCGAGCCCCCGGATTCCGAGACCGCGCCCCCCGGCACGGACGGCGGGCCGGGTTCGGGCGAGGGGAAGGCGGGGCGGTTCTGGTCGGTCCGACGGGCACCGGCGGGCATCGTCGCGCTGCTGCTGTTCGCCGGGACGGGAATCCTCCTGTACGACGTGGCCTCGGTACGGGCCGGCCGCCCCGGTATGGCGTGGCGCCGCAGCCTCACCGACGAACTGGCCGGCCGACGCCTCGACGACACCTTCATGCTGGCGGGCGCCGCGGTGGTGGCGGCGCTCGGACTGTGGCTGCTGGTGCTGGCGCTCACCCCGGGGAAGCGGTCGCTGCTGACGATGCGGCCGGATGTCCCGCAGGTGCGCGCCGGCCTGGAGCGTTCGGCCGCGGCGCTCGTGCTGCGGGACCGTGCGATGCAGATTCCCGGTGTGCAGTCGGTCCGGGTCAAAGTGGCGCGCCGCAAGATCCGCGCCCGCGCAATGGCGCACTTCCGCGACCTGGACGAGGTGCGCGGCGAGTTGGACGGTGCGCTCCGCGAGGGCATCGGACAGTTGGGCCTGGCCCGTAGGCCCGGCCTGTCCGTCCATGTACGACGGCCGGCCAAACGACGGTGAGGCGAGGACGATGCTGCGGACCGTGAACCGGGTGTTGACCGTGCTGGTGGGGCTGGTGCTGCTGGCGCTGGGCCTGGCCGTGCTCTTCGCGGGCCTGGACCTGCCCCGGCGCTGGAATGTCACCATGCCGTCCGGCTGGCCGTGGACCCGGCCCCGGGACGTGGTGCTCAGCGACGCCGACCGCACCCGGTGGACCGATGAGGGCTGGTGGTGGCCGGTGGCCCTGGCCGTGCTGGCAGTGCTGTTCCTGCTGTGCGTGTGGTGGCTGTTGGCGCAGCTGCGGCGGCAGCGACTGGACGAGGTGCTGATCGACAGCCGGGACGGCGAGGGCGCGACCCTGCGAGCGCGCGCCATGGAGGATGTCATCGCCGCGGAGGCGGAGTCGCAGCCGGGCGTCGACCGGGCTCGGGTCGCCCTGACGGGGCAGCGCCGCCAGCCGCGGGCGCGCATCGGGCTGGTGCTGACCGCGCACGCCGAACCGGGGCCGGCCGTCCATCGGCTCCGCCGCGAGGCGATCGGCCACGCGATGACCTCGGCCGGGCTGGAAAGCCTCCCGGCCGAGGTCCGCATGCGCGCCGCCCGCCACCGTGCGGAACGCGTGAGCTGACGTCCGACGTCCGAAGTGCCCCAGGGGAGGGCGGCGCAGCCTCAGAGCCCGTGCAGCGCCCCACCGTCGACCGGGATCATCGACCCGGTCAGATACGAGGCGGCCGGGGAGAGGACGAAGGCGGCCGTGCGGCCGAACTCCTCCGGAGTGCCGTAGCGGCGCAGCGGGATGCCCGCCGCATTGCGTTCCCGGGTGGCCTCCCCGTCGCCGGAGAGGGAGTCGAGGTACTGCAACCGCTCGGTGCCGATCCGGCCGGGCATCAGCCCCAGCACCCGGATGCCGCGCGGGCCCAGCTCGTTCGCGAGGGTCTTGGCGAACCCCGCGAGGCCCGGGCGCAGCCCGTTGGAGAGGGTCAGACCCGCGATCGGCTCGCGTACGGAGGCGGAGAGGACGAAGCCGATCACTCCGCCCTCGCCCAGTTCGCCCGCCGCCGTGCGGGCCAGCCGGACGGCACCGAGGAAGACGCTGTCGAAGGCGGTCTGCCACTGCTCGTCGGTGAGCTGGTCGGCCGGCACACCCGCCTGGGGGCCGCCGACGCTGATGAGCATGCCGTCGAACCGCCCGAACCGCTCCCGCGCCGCCGCGATCACCCGTTCCGGGGTCTGCGGGTCGGCGTTGTCGGCGGCCACACCGAGCGCCCGGCCCTCGGCCCCCGACGCCTCGACCCCGAGTCGCGCCGCCGCCTCCTCGGCCGACTTCTCCGAGCGGCCGGTGACGACGACGCGCGCACCCTCGGCGAGCAGTTGAGCGGCGGTGGCGAACCCGAGCCCCCGGGTGCCACCGGTGATGACGTAGACGCGCTCTGATAGTCCAAGGTCCATGCGAGCAGTCTGCCTGACGGCGGCGAACGCGGTGGCTGCGGGAGTCCCCACGCCCTCGTCCCGCCCTGGCGGCGCGCGACGTGCAGGCTCCGGAGGATCTCAGACGGGCTCGGTCACCGCGTTCGGCTGCTCAGCGGCGGCGTCCACCGCGGCGCGCCGCTCCTTGACCTCACGGCGGACGAGGACGACCCACCCGACCGGTACCGCTGCGGCGAACAGCCACCACTGCACCGCGTAGGCCATGTGCGGGCCGATGCCGCTGTGATCGGGCTCGGGCAGCACCTCGGGCTGTTTGCCGGCGGGCTTCGGGGAGGTCTTCGTCAGCTGGATGTAGCCGGACAGCAGAGGGTGGTCCACCTCGTCGGCCAGCTTGTGGCTGTTGATCAGCATGACCTGGCGGTCGGGCAGCCCCTTGGTGTCCTTGATACCGCTGGCCTCGGTCGTCTCGTCGGGCATGATCCGCCCCACGACACCGACCCGGCCCTTCGGCGGCGCGGGTACCTCGGGGTAGGCGGTCAGATCGCGGTCCGCCCGGATCCAGCCCCGGTTGACGAGGATCGCCGAGCCGTCCTCCAGGACGAGCGGGGTGACGACGAAGTAGCCGATGGTGTCCCGGTCCGGGCCGGTGCGGTGCCGGACGACGACCTCGTGCGCGGTGTCGTAGGTGCCGCGTGCGGTGACCGTGCGGAACTTGTCGTCGGAGGCGGGCTTCCGGCCCTTCCCGGTCAGCTCGGTGACAGGGACGGTCGGCGCCGCCAGGCTCGCGGCCACTTCCTCGTTGCGGGCCACCCGGCTCTCGTGCCGGTGCAGCTGCCAGAAACCCAGCTTGATCATCGTGGGGATCAGCACGAGGGCGAGCAGGGTGAGGATCACCCACTGCCGGGACAAGAGGAAGCGGTACACGTTCACTGACGGTACCCCGCGCCCTTCAGTTCTCCGGCGCGGGGGCCACATCCTGGAGGAGCTGGGTGAAGGCTGCCTCGTCGACGACGGGTGTGCCGTAGGTGCGGGCCTTGACCACCTTCGAGGTGGGGGAGTCCGGGTCGTTGGTGACCAGGAGGCTGGTGAGCCGCGAGACGCTGGTCGCGATGTGCAGCCCCGCCTCGATGGCGCGGTCCTCCAGCAGCTCCCGGTCGACAGAGGTGTCGCCGGAGATGGCCACCCGCATCCCCTGCACCAGCCGTCCCTCCGGTTCGTACCGCCCAGGGTTGGGATACGGGCAGGCGGGTCGTTTGCGTGAGGGGCGCCAGGTGCCGTACCCGCCGCCGGAGGAGCGGTAGCCGGATCCGGTGCTCGCTCCGCCTCCGGCACGGCGCGACACCACCGCGTCCGACCACTCGGTGAGCGGCTGGCAGGCGAGCAGCGGCAACCGCACCTGGTGCCGCGCCGCCAGCTGGAGGCTGGGGCGGAAGGCCTCGGCCAGCACCCGCGCGTCGTCCAGCGCGTGGTGTGCCCGCTGCTGGACCACGCCGTAGTGCGCGGCGAGGGACTCCAGCTTGTGGTTGGGCAGTGGCAGGGCCAGTTCCTTGGACAGCGCGATGGTGCACAGCCGCTGGCGCACCGGCGCCTCGCGCTTCGCCCGGGCGTACTCCCGCGCGATCATCGACCAGTCGAAGATGGCGTTGTGCGCGACCAGGACCCGGCCCTCCAGACGGGTGGCGAACTCGTCGGCGATCTCCGCGAAGAGCGGCGCGTCGGCCAGGGCCTCGGACGTCAGCCCGTGGATCCAGGTGGGTCCGGGATCGCGCTGCGGATTGACGGGTGTGTACCAGTGGTCCTCGACCTCGCCGCGTGCGTCCAGCCGGTAGACGGCCGCGGACACTATCCGGTCGTCCCGCGCGAGGCCCGTGGTCTCCACGTCCACCACCGCATAGCCGTCCGGGTATCCGGCGGGCCAGCTGAGGGGTGCCGGGGCGTCGGCGGCGGGTTGCGCGGGGATGCGCGTGGACGTCCCGTCCGTGCGTGCCGTCTGGTCTTCGAGCATGGTCACAGAGAATACGGGGCGGTACTGACAGCGCTTCACGGCGCGTCTGCTCCCGGGCTCACGGCGGACGCGTCCGGCGTGGCCGAAAGGTGGGAGCGGGACGGCGACCTCAAACCCCTTCGGTCGGGGGCGAATCGGACATGACGATCAAGTCGTCGCCCAGGCCCGCACCGGGAGCGGTCGCGGCCGGGTTCGCCCAGGGCGGGACAGATGGCCGAGAACCGCACGGCGCGCATCGCCTCCGTGGCGCGCGCCCCGCGCAATCCGGCAGGTGTGCTCCTCGGGCGTGCGCCGCCCGGCCGTACGGGGAGTAACATCCTTTCCGCCGTGCCCTGTTCACGCGTCCTCGCGATGAGGGACGACCGGAAGAGACCGTCGCTGCGGTATCCGGGATCGTGTCGGGTCCGGGAACGACCGTGTGCCGCTTCGTAGTTGACGCGGACGCCGCCCTCGCCGGGAGGACGGGCCCCGAGCCGGCCCTCCCGAGGGAACCCCCACCCCGCCTGGTTCCGACGAGGACATCGCCTCCGATCGCGGCGCGTTCGGCGTCTCTCGACGGCGCGGCGGTGGGGCCGGAAGCTCATACCAACCGGTAACAACCTCTGGCGCGGCTCCGCCGACGGCCTTACCTTGCTGACATGCCGTCCAGCTTGCCTGATGTCGTCCTCTGGTCCATCCCCGCCTTCGTACTGCTCACCGTCATCGAGATGGTGAGCTACCGCCTGCACCCGGACGAGGACTCCGCCGGGTACGCGGCGAAGGATGCCGCCACCAGCATCACCATGGGGCTCGGCAGCCTGGTGTTCGACGCGCTGTGGAAGATCCCGATCGTCGCCGTCTACGCGGCCCTCTACGAACTCACCCCGCTGCGGGTGCCGATCCTCTGGTGGACCCTGCCCCTGATGCTGCTCGCGCAGGACTTCTTCTACTACTGGTCGCACCGTGGCCATCACGTGATCCGCATCCTGTGGGCCTGTCATGTGGTGCACCACTCCAGCAGGAAGTTCAACTTCACCACCGCGCTGCGCCAGCCGTGGACGACCTGGACCGTATGGCCGTTCTATGTGCCGATGATCGCCTGCGGCGTCCATCCGGCGGCCCTCGCGTTCTGCTCCTCCACGAACCTCGTCTACCAGTTCTGGATCCACACCGAGCGGATCGGGAAGCTGCCCCGGCCCGTCGAGTTCGTCTTCAACACGCCCTCGCACCATCGGGTGCACCACGCGTCCCAGGGCAGCTATCTGGACCGCAACTTCGGCGGCATCCTCATCGTCTGGGACCGGCTGTTCGGCTCGTTCGTCCCGGAGACCGACGCCTGTGTCTTCGGGCTGACGAAGAACATCGACACCTACAACCCGCTGCGTGTGGCCACCCACGAGTACGCGGCCATCGGCCGCGACCTCCGCGCGGCACACAGTTGGCGGGAGCGCGCCGGGCGGATCTTCCGCGGCCCGGGCTGGCAGCCCACGGCGCACCGGACCAGCCGGGGCGCCGCCCCTGCACAGCCGACGGTCCCGGCGCAGTCCCCGGCGCAGCCTGCCGCCGAACTCGCCACCGACCGGTAGCGGGAACCCGCGGCCTGCGGGGCGTCAGCAGAAACACCTGGCAACAGCAGGGGCCGGACCGCTGTACGCGGTCCGGCCCCGCTCAGCGACTGCCCTGCCTGCCGTGACAGCAGCGGGCGGTCGGTGCGGTCGTCACTTCGTGACGGCCGCCAGCGCGTCCACGATCCCATGGCCGTAGAAGCTGTTGTTCCCCTTCACCCCGGTGCAGTTCGCGGCGTAGGTGCCGCGGTTGCCCGGGTCGTACTTCTCCGGGCACGGCAGGGTCTGCGCCTGCGCCTTCAGCATCCAGGAGATCTCCTGGGCACTGGCCTTGGGGTGGTTGCTCTTGATGAGCGCCGCCACGCCCGCGACCTGCGGTCCGGCCATCGAGGTGCCCTGGAGGTAGGCGTAGTCGCCGTTCGGCATGGTGGACAGCACGCCACCGTCCTTGGCGGGCTCCTCCGGGGTCTGGAACGCGCGGTCACCGCCGGGCGCCGTGACATCGATCTCGTACCGGCCGTAGTTGGAGTAGTAGGACTTGAGGTTCTCCGGGCCGGTCGACGAGACGGAGGTGGCGCCGTTGAGCATCGTGGGCACGTCCGGGCAGGTGGCCGGGTTGATGGTGCGCTTCACCGGCGTGGTGTCGTTCGGGCTCGTGTCGTCCACGATCTCGGCTGCCGCGAGGTCGTGCGAGGAGTTGCCGGCCGAGCTGACGGTGGTGACGCCCTTGCCCTGCGCGTACCTGATGGCACGCTGCACGGACTCGGCGATGGCCTTCTGGTCGGCCTGGTTGTCGCAGTTGTAGAGCCACGGGTCGACGTAGTAGCTGTTGTTGGTCACCTCGATGCCGTGGTCGGCCGCGAAGACCATCGCGCACACGACGGCCTCGCTGTAGAACAGCGACGTCTCGGGCTCGCTGACCTTGAGGGAGGCGACCTTCACGCCGGGCGCGGTGCCGGCGATGCCGACGCCGTTGCGGGGCGCCGCGATGATGCCCGCCACGTGGGTGCCGTGGTAATCCTCGTCCGCGTTGTACGGACGCCAGGCGCCGGGCGTGGTGTCGGCCTTGCCGCCGACGCAGTTCGCGGACTGCTTCGCGGAGAAGTTGGGCTTCAGGTCCGGGTGGGTGTCGTCCACCCCGGTGTCGATGACGCCGACGGTGACCTTCTTGCTGCCCTGGTCGATCTTGGCCGCCTTGTCGGCCTTGATGGCCCGCTTGTCCCACTGCAGGGACTCCAGCGGCTCCTGGTCGTTGGCCTGCGCCTTGGCCAGGGTCGACTTCGCCTTGGGCTCCTTGACGAAGTGCGGCTTGCCCACCTCGGTGGTGGTCGCGGCCTTGAGCGGCGCGGTGCGGGTGGCACCCGCCGAGTCGACACCGTCGACCGCGCGCAGCGCCTCGCCGAACCCCGGGTTGCTGGAGTGCGCGACGATGACGCCTATCTTCTTGTACGTGGCGACGATCTTGCCGTCAGCCTCGCGTATCTCCCTCTTGACACGTTTGACGGTACCGCCGTCGGTTTCGGTGTTGACGATGTAGCTCAGCTTCTCGCCGGCCTTCGCCTTGGGCGCCGCGGCACCGTCGGAGTCCTGCGCGTTCGCGGCAGCCGCGCCCGCCAGGCCGAGGGAGGCGGTCAGTACCAGTCCCAACGGCACCGCGAGGGCGCGCCGCCGTCTGGATGGTCGCAAATCCATGGGGTCTCCATGTCGTCTGAAGTTGTCCACCGACGACGGAAGTTATCCCTGAGAGCCAGGTAACTGCAATGGATTGATGGAGAAAGTCCGAAGGCTGTGCACAACCGTGATCGGTCATATCGCTTTCAACTACCGACCCCCTGTTGCGGGACCCGTACACGATCTACGATGCGCGCACCGTGCGCCCATTGAGATATGGGTCACATCTATAGCCCCCCATCACGTTCCTCACGTTTCGTCTGGAGTCACTGTGGACACCGCCCCAGAGCACGCGAGTCCCGGCCCGCCGGGCCCCCGGGACTACACGGACGTGCAGCACAGCGCCGAGTTCGGGGATCTGCGGCGCAGTTACCGCTCGTTCGTCTTCCCGCTCACCGTCGGGTTCATCATCTGGTACCTGCTGTACGTCCTGCTCTCCAACTACGCGGGCGACTTCATGGGCACCAAAGTCGTCGGCAACATCAACGTCGCCTTCGTCTTCGGCCTCGCACAGTTCCTGACGACCTTTCTGATCGCCTGGTGGTACTCGCGGTTCGCCGCCGCCAAGCTCGACCCCAAGGCGGAGGCGCTCAAGACGCGGCTGGAGGCCGAGAACCTTCAGCGGGCGGCCGGAGGAGGGATCGGCCACCAGGCCGACCCCGTCGACAAGGACAAGGGCGAGCTCGCCGGTCAGGAGGACGAGGCATGAGTCCCACCCACCAGTTCGCCGCACCCCTCACCCAGCTGGCGGCCGAGGGAGCGAGCGAACACCGCCCGCTGATCATCACCCTTTTCTCCATCTTTGTGGTAGCCACCCTCGGTGTCACCGTCTGGGCCGGCCGCACGACCAAGGGCGCCAACGACTTCTACGCGGGCGGCCGGCAGTTCAGCGGCTTCCAGAACGGCCTGGCCATCTCCGGCGACTACATGTCGGCCGCGTCCTTCCTCGGCATCGCCGGCGCCATCGCGCTGTCGGGATACGACGGATTCCTGTACTCCATCGGCTTCCTCGTCGCCTGGCTGGTGGCCCTGCTGCTGGTGGCCGAACCACTGCGCAACTCCGGCCGCTACACCATGGGTGACGTGCTGGCCTACCGGATGCGGCAGCGCCCGGTGCGGACCGCGGCCGGCGTCTCCACCATCGTCGTCTCGATCTTCTACCTGCTCGCCCAGATGGTCGGCGCGGGCGCACTGGTCGCTCTGCTGCTGGGCATCACGGGTGAGGCCGGCAAGAACCTGATCGTCGTCTTCGTCGGCATCGTCATGATCCTCTACGTGACGATCGGCGGTATGAAGGGCACCACCTGGGTCCAGATGATCAAGGCGTGCCTGCTCATCGGCGGCACGGTCATCATCACCGTGCTGGTGTTCCACAAGTTCAACTACAACCTCTCCTCGCTGCTCGGCGCCGCCGCCGAGAACAGTGGGAAGGGGGCGTCGTTCCTGGAACCCGGACTCAAATACGGCGTCTCGACGACCTCGAAGATCGACTTCATCTCCCTCGGCATCGCCCTCGTCCTGGGCACCGCCGGGCTGCCGCACATCCTCATCCGCTTCTACACCGTGCCCACCGCCAAGGCGGCCCGGAAGTCGGTGAACTGGGCCATCGGCATCATCGGCGTCTTCTATCTGATGACCATCGCGCTCGGCTTCGGCGCCGCCGCGCTGCTCAGCCCGAAGACCATCACCGACTCCAACGCGGCGGGCAACACCGCGGCTCCCCTGCTCGCCCAGGAGATCGGCGGCGGCGCCGACTCGACCGGGGGCGCCGTGCTGCTGGCGATGATCTCCGCTGTCGCCTTCGCCACCATCCTCGCCGTGGTCGCCGGACTGACCCTCGCCTCTTCCTCCTCCTTCGCGCACGACCTGTACGCCAACGTCATCCGCAGGGGCAAAGCCACCGAGAAGGAAGAAGTCAAGGCCGCCCGGGTCTCGGCCGTCATCATCGGAGGTGTGGCCATCGGCCTGGGCATCTTCGCCGGCAAGCTCAACGTCGCGGGACTGGTCGCACTGGCCTTCGCCGTGGCGGCCTCCGCGAATCTGCCCACCCTCCTCTACAGCCTGTTCTGGAAGCGCTTCACCACCACCGGCGCCCTGTGGTCCATCTACGGCGGACTGTTCTCCTCCGTGTTCCTGGTCTTCTTCTCGCCGGTGGTCACCGGCAAGGAGACCTCGATGTTCCCGGATGTCGACTTCGCCTGGTTCCCCCTGCAGAACCCCGGCCTCATCTCCATCCCCCTCGGCTTCTTCCTCGGCTGGCTCGGCTCCCTCCTGTCCAAGGACGAGGGCGCCGGCGGCGCCAAGTACGCCGAACTCGAGGTCCGCTCCATGACCGGAGTGGGCGCCCACTGAGCCGCCCGGGTGCGGTCCCCGGCGCCGGGGACCGCACCCTGTGGGCAGGACTGCTCTCGGGGAGGGCCCGCGTATGCGGCCCTCCCCGGCGGTCGCCCCTCTCAGGTGCGAGGACGCAACAATCGGCGCTGTCGGATGTCACAGACGTGACCTACGCTGCGAAGCAGATCACGCACCTGGGAGGGCCGTCAGCATGCTGCTCGACACCTACGGCCGGGTCGCCACCGACCTGCGCGTCTCGCTGACCGACCGCTGCAATCTGCGCTGCACCTACTGCATGCCGGAGGAAGGGCTGCAGTGGCTGGCCAAGCCACAGCTGCTGACGGACGACGAGATCGTGCGGCTGGTCCGGATCGCCACCACGGACCTCGGCGTCACCGAGGTCCGCTTCACCGGCGGCGAGCCCCTGCTGCGCCCCGGACTGACGAGCATCGTCGCGCGCTGCGCCGAGCTGGAGCCCCGTCCCAAAATGTCGCTGACCACCAACGGCATCGGTCTGGAGCGCACCGCGGTGGCGCTGCGCGAGGCGGGCCTGGACCGGGTGAACGTCTCACTCGACACCCTCGACCCGGAGACGTTCCAGCGCATGACGCGCCGCAAGCGCCACGCCGACGTGCTGCGCGGACTGGCCGCGGCGCGGGAGGCGGGGCTGGCCCCCGTGAAGGTGAACGCGGTGCTGATGCCCGGCCTCAACGACCAGGAGGCCCCCGATCTGCTCGCCTGGGCGCTGCGGGAGGACTACGAGCTGCGATTCATCGAGCAGATGCCGCTCGACGCCCAGCACGGCTGGCAACGCGAGGGCATGATCACCGCGGGCGACATCCTCGCCTCGCTGCGCACCCGCTTCACCCTCACCCCCGAGGGTCAGGAGGAGCGCGGCTCGGCCCCCGCCGAGCGCTGGCTGGTGGACGGCGGCCCGCAGCGGGTCGGCGTCATCGCCTCGGTCACCCGGCCGTTCTGCCGGGCCTGCGACCGCACCCGGCTGACGGCCGACGGGCAGGTGCGCACCTGTCTGTTCGCCACGGAGGAGTCGGATCTGCGTGGCGCGCTGCGCGGCGGTGCGTCCGACGCCCAGATCGCGGCGCTGTGGCGCAAGGCGATGTGGGGCAAGAAGGCGGGCGCCGGGATCGACGACCCCTCGTTCGTCCAGCCCCAGCGCCCGATGTCCGCGATCGGCGGCTGACCCTGCCGCCGCCGGCCGACTCAGTCGCCGTCGGCCGACTCCCACTCGGCCAACGGCACGGTGTCCTTCAGAAAGCCGCGCATGCCGAGGAACGTCGACAGATGTTCGCGGTGCTCCTCGCACGCCAGCCACGTCTTGCGGCGCTCAGGGGTGTGCAGCTTCGGATTGTTCCAGGCAAGCACCCACACGGCCGGCTCGCGGCAGCCCTTGGCGGAGCAGATCGGGGTGTCGGGCCCCTCGTCGGAGGGGGAGGCGGAAGGGATCACGCCGCCATCCTCCCTCACGCTCCGGACATTAAGCGACGCCGGGCAGCCACGGGGGGAGCCGCCCGGCGTCGGTCCATCGCTCCGACGGGGGATGCGGAGCGCACATGAAGTATGGCATGCGGGAGCGGCCGCAGTGCACCGGAACCGCAGGATTGATCTGAGGTTTTCTTGAGCTTTGTGCGAAGAACCAGATCAACTGCGGTCACTCGTCGCCTCGTTCGAGGCCGACTGAGCCGCTTCCGTGGCGGTTTCGCCCCCCGCTTCGGCGGATTCGTCCTCCGCCTTGGTCACCCGTGAAGCCTCCAACGCCTCACCAGGAGGAGGCGGCGGGACCGTCGGCGGCGCCGAAGGAGCGTTCTCCCGGCCCGCGTTGGCGATCACGACCGCGACGTACGGCAGGACCAGGCCCAGCACCAGCGTCCCCACCGCCAGCGGACGCTCGACGTTCCACAACACCACGGTGAGCACGACGGCGACCGTGCGGACCAGCATGGAGATCACATAGCGACGCTGTCTCCCACGCACGTCCTCCTGCAGACCCTGACGGGCCCCGGTGATCCGGAAAACCTCCGGCTGGTGCTGCTTGCGCATCACATTCCACCACCTGCTCACCTGCCGTTCCCCGCGACGGAGCACGGAGATCCGGACCCTTTCCACGGTACGCCTCGGAGGTGTCCGCCACGAGACCGGGGCGCCGGGCGGACCGGCTCGGCCGCGCTGCGTACAACGGCGGCCCGGCGGGTCCGGCAGACTGCGTACCCCGACCGGAGGGCCGGGGTACGGCCCGGCCGGCCGACCCGCCGCGCACCGTCACAGACCGCGGATCTCGGCGACCTTGCGGCCCGCCTTCAGATACACCGCGTCGGCCGCGCCGCCTCCCTGCGCGGCGACCGCCTCCCGGGCGACCTCGGCCAGCGGACGCAGCGCCTCCGCCTCGGAGAGCACGACCTTCTGCTGCTCCTGACCGCCCCTCTCGACGATCAGCCGCAGCCCGCTCTGCTTCGCGATCCGGCGGGCCGCCGACGCGCTCGGGGTGAACTCCAGGACCTTCGTCAGCACCGCGGCGACACCCTCTTCGCCGTGCTCGGCCACCTCCACGAAGGGCAGCGTCTCCACGTCGGAGAACGACTTCTTGGAGAACTGCGCCACGAAGTGGGCGCGGGCCGCCATCGCGGCGGGCACGCCGTGCAGGGCCGCGACGACCTCGCCCGCCAGGACCTTCTTCAGATCCATGGGGTGCAGCGAACCCGCCTCGATCCGGGTCGTCGCCTGGTCGATCTCGGCGTCCGTCCACTCGGTCCAGGCCCGCAGGTAGGGGACCATCAGCCGGTCCGGGATCGACATGATCTTGCCGAACACCTCGTCGGGCGCGCTGTTCAGACCCACGTAGTTGCCCTTGGACTTGGACATCTTCGCGCCCGAGCCGTCGGTGCCCTCGACCAGCGGCATGGTGACCACGAGCTGCGGCTGCTGCCCGTGCGCCTCCATCACCCGGCGGCCCATCTGCAGGTTGAGCAGCTGGTCGACACCGCCCAGCTCAACGTCGCAGGCCAGCTCGACCGAGTCGAGGGCCTGGGCGACGGGGTAGAGCAGCTCGGACATCGTCAGGCCCGAGCCCTCCGAGAGCCGGTTGCGGAAGTCCTCCCGCTGGAGCAGCGAGGAGACCGGCACCTGCGCCAGCAGCCCCAGCAGCTTCGGCAGGGTGTAGGGGGCGAGCCAGTCGCTGTTGTGCGCGAACCGCACCTTCTCGAAGTCGAAGAAGGGCCGCACCTGTTCCTGGTAGCCCGACAGGTTCCGGGCGATGTCCTCGTCGGTCAGCGGTGGGCGCTCGGCCGTACGGCCGGAGGGGTCGCCGATCTTGGCGGTGAAGTCGCCGATGATCAGCGTGACGTCGTGGCCCATCCGCTGGAACCGGCTGAGCACGATCACCGGCACCGCGTGCCCCAGGTGCACATCCGCCGCCGTCGGGTCGATACCCAGCTTGATGTGCAGCCCCTTGCCCTGGGCCGCGCGCTCCTCGATCCGCTCGGCGAGCTTGTCGACCGACGGCAGCAGTTCGACCGAGCGGGCACCGATCAGCTCCGCCTGCTCCTTGGCCGGCAGATCGCTCAGGTCCAGATAGCGCCGCGTCCCGGTCTCCGCGAGCAGCCGCTCGACATTGGCGTCGGAGGAGAGGTCCTGGGCCAGCAGCTCACTGGCGCGCTGTACGGAGTCGCCGAGGCGTGTCACGTCACTGTCCTGGTGTGGTGGTTGCTCAACACGGTCACGGGAAGTCTATGCGCCCCCACCGACACCGACGCCCACGGCGGTTCGCCCCCGCGCTCGGGACGGCGTTTCTGTAGGGACCCCACAGGAGGCCGTAGACGCCCCTGTCCGTGCCCGAGTGCCCGCGACCTGGCCGCGCCGGATAGGTTCTCTTTGCGACAGACCGCGACAGCAGAAGCAGAAAGGGTGGTCACACAGTGAGCCGCTCAGTGCTCGTGACCGGAGGGAACCGCGGCATCGGCCTGGCCATCGCCCGTGCCTTCGCCGAGGCAGGCGACAAGGTCGCCGTCACCTACCGCTCCGGAGAGCCGCCCGAGGGCTTCCTCGGCGTCAAGTGCGACATCACCGAGCCGGAGCAGGTGGAGCAGGCGTACAAGGAGATCGAGGAGAAGCAGGGCGCGGTCGAGGTGCTCGTCGCCAACGCGGGTGTTACCCGCGACCAGCTGCTGCTGCGGATGTCCGAGGACGACTTCGCCTCGGTCGTCGACACCAACCTCACCGGCACCTACCGGGTGGTCAAGCGGGCTTCCCGCGCCATGCTGCGGGCCCGTAAGGGCCGCATCGTGCTGATCTCCTCGGTCGTCGGCCTGATGGGCCAGGCCGGCCAGGCCAACTACGCGGCGTCCAAGGCGGGACTGGTGGGCTTCGCCCGCTCGATCTCCCGCGAGCTGGGCTCCCGCAACATCACCTGCAACGTCGTCGCGCCCGGCTTCGTCGACACCGACATGACCCGTGCGCTCACCGACGAGCAGCGCGAGGAGATCGTCAAGCAGGTGCCGCTGGGCCGCTACGCCACGCCGGAGGAGGTCGCCTCCTCGGTCCGCTTCCTGGCGTCCGACGAGGCCGCGTACATCACCGGAGCCGTCATTCCCGTGGACGGCGGATTGGGCATGGGTCACTGAACATGAGCGGAATCCTCGCTGGAAAGCGGATTCTTGTCACCGGCGTCATCACCGACGGGTCGATCGCCTTCCACGCGGCGAAGGTCGCACAGGAGCAGGGTGCCGAGGTCATCCTCACCGGCTACGGCCGGCTCTCCCTGGTGGAGCGGATCGCCAAGCGGCTGCCCGAGGCCGTGCCCGTCATCGAGCTGGATGTCAGCAACCAGGAGCACCTGGACGGGCTTGCCGACAAGATCCGCGAGCACTGGGGCGCGGACGCGCGGGTGGACGGCATCGTGCACTCGATCGCCTTCGGTCCGCAGGGCGCCTTCGACTTCCTCGGCGGCACCTGGGAGGACGTCAGCACCGCCGTGCAGATCTCGGCGTACTCGCTCAAGTCGCTCACCATGGCCTGCCTGCCGCTGATGCACGAGGGCAGCTCCGTCGTCGGCCTCACCTTCGACGCGCAGATCGCCTGGCCGAAGTACGACTGGATGGGCGTGGCCAAGGCTGCCCTGGAGTCCACCAGCCGTTACCTGGCGCGCGACCTGGGTCCGAAGGGCATCCGCTGCAACCTCGTCTCGGCCGGGCCCATCAAGTCGATGGCCGCCAAGTCCATCCCGGGCTTCGAGGAACTGGCCGACGTGTGGAACCACCGCGCTCCGATCGGCTGGGAGCTGACCGATCCGGACCCGGCCGGCCGCGGCGTCGTCGCCCTGCTGTCGGACTTCTTCCCCAGGACCACGGGCGAGATCGTCCATGTGGACGGCGGCGTCCACATGATGGGGGCCTGAGCCCGCTCGACCTTCGAGGGGAGACCTGGGCCGCCGGACGGCTACAGGCAGCCCCATTCCGCCGTGTGCGACGCCGCCTCCTTTGAGGCGGCGTCCGCGTCCTGTGCCCGGATGGCCTCCAGCAGCCGGGCGTGATCCATGTAGTCCTCCTGGCGCAGCTCCTCGCCGATGTCCTGCCGGAGGTAGGCCCGCAGCACCTCGGCGAGGTCGGCGTAGACCGCCGTCAGCACCTCGTTGTGCGAGGCGGAGACCACGCCCATGTGCAGATTCCGGTCGGCGTCGATGAAGGGCTCGACCTCCCCCGAGTCCCACGCCGCCTCCCGGCGGGCCAGCAGCCCGTCGAGCTGCCGCAGATCCGCGTCCGTACGCCGGCGTGCCGCCAGCCTGGCACCCGCCGTCTCCAGCGCCGACCGCAGCTCGGCGACGTGCCCCAGGTCGGCCCCGGCGAATCTGCGGTGCATCACTCCGGCCAGCTCGCTGGTCGCCACCACATAGGTGCCCGAGCCCTGCCGGATGTCCAGCAGCCCGTTGTGCGCCAGGGCGCGCACCGCCTCCCGCACCGTGTTCCGGGCCACCCCCAGCTGCTCGACCAGCTCCGGCTCGGTCGGGATACGGCTGCCGACCGGCCACTGGCCCGAGGTGATCTGCTGCCGCAGCGTCGCGATCACCTGGGCGGCCAACGGCGCGCGCCGGGGAGCGGAGAGCGGGGGCGGCGGGGGCGGAGTAATCGATTGGCCGGTATTCATCCCATGATTCTATGATGGGCCGCATGGCAATGGCAGACGACGACAGCAGGAACTCCGCATCCACCACCGAACTGGGGACCCGCACCGCCCCCGGACGCCCCGCCGCCACCCCGGCGGTGCCTCCCCCTCCCGGTGCCGCGGCCCCCGCGGGACCCCGCTGGCTGCTCGGCCTCGTCGCCGTGGGAATGGTGATCGCCGCGCTCAATCTGCGTCCCGCCATATCCGGCCTCGGCCCGCTGCTGGAGGAGGTCCGTCGCGGGCTGCACATGAACGGCACCGTCGCCGGTCTGCTGACCTCCGTGCCCTCGCTCTGCTTCGCCGTCTTCGGCGGCCTCGCCCCCCGGTTGGCCCGCCGTCGCGGCGCGGCCTTCGTCGTGCTGGGCGGCATGGTCGCCATCGCCCTCGGGCTCGCACTGCGGCCGCTGGCGGGCGGCACCGCCACCTTCCTGGCCGCCACCATGCTCGCCCTCGCCGGGATCGCGGTGAGCAACGTGCTGATGCCCGTGGTGGTCAAGCACTGGTTCCCCGACCGGGTCGGGTCCATGACCGGGCTCTACTCGATGGCGCTCGCCCTGGGCACGGCCGGCGCCGCCGCCGTCACCGTGCCGATGACCGACGCGCTCGGCGGCAGCTGGCGCGTGGGACTGGGCGTCTGGGCGGTGCTGGCCGCTGTCGCCGTCGTCCCATGGGCCGTGATCTCCCGGAACCGCTCGGCGCGCACCCCTGAGCCGCGGGCCGCCCAGGAGGCCGTCCCCGAGCAGACCGCCGAGGGCGAGGCCGCCACCGAGGCCCGCGCCCGGGGCCGCGCCACAGGGCGCACACCGGCGGGCCCCGCGGCGGGTACGGGCGCGGCACCGGGGCTGCGGATCACCAAGTCGCCCACCGCGTGGGCCCTCGGTGTCTTCTTCGGCCTCCAGGCGTCCGCCGCCTACATCACCATGGGCTGGCTGCCGCAGATCTTCCGCGACGCCGGGGTCTCCGCCTCGGCCGCCGGTGTGATGCTCGCGGTGACGATGGGCATGGGCGTCCCGCTCTCCTTCGTCCTGCCGAAGGTGGCCGCCCGGATGCGGCACCAGGGTCCGCTGGTGCTCGCGCTCGGCGTCTGCGGCCTGGCCGGCTACGCGGGCCTGTGGTTCGCCCCCGCCGCCGGTGCCTGGATCTGGGCCCTGGTGCTGGGCGTCTCCAACTGCGCCTTCCCACTGGCCCTCACCATGATCGGTATGCGGTCGCGGTCCAACGCCGGCGTCGTCAAGCTCTCCGCGTTCGCACAGAGCACCGGCTATCTGATCTCGATCCCCGGGCCGCTGCTCGTCGGCTCGCTGCACGATCTCAGCGGCGGCTGGCACATGCCGCTCCTGCTGATGACCGCGCTGATGCTCGCCCAGATGGCGACGGGGCTGCTGGCGGGCAGGGACCGGGTCATCGAGGAGGGACGCTGAGTGCGACACTGGCTCACATGCCAGTGCTCGAACCCGATCCCCCGGAACCGCAGAAGAAGCTCCTGTTGATCTTCGGCGCGATGATGGCCGTCACCGTTGTCATCGGTGTGATCGCCAGCATCGCCGCCGGCTGATCCCGCCCTCCACCCCGCTCCGGCGCCGGTTGCCCGGGCTGCCTGACGCCCCTCGGCCGCCTGCCGGGGGTGGGGCTGGCACCACCATCCCCTAGGGGGTTGGCTTCAGGGGTAACTGGGTGGGTCACCGGATGGGACCGGGCCTCCCTCCTCCGTACCGTCGAGAAGTACAAGAAGGACCAGCACCACCCACGGAACCGGAGGCGAGCCACATGACGGCCCCCGCGCACCTCACATCGGACCGGAGCAGGAACCGCCCGGCCCCGGGCGCCACGCGGTCGGACGCCACACGGTCGGAGTCCGCGCAGTCGGACGGCAGGCGGTCGGACGCCGCGCAGACGCGGCTGCCCTGGTGGGCACTGCTGCTTCCGGTGCTCGGCTTCGTCCTGCTGCTCGTCCTCCTGGTGGGCGGGGGGCAGGCGGACGCCGCCCAGCGCGCCGCAGACAGCCCGCTGCTGTCCCTCCTCGCCCATCTGTGGGGTTCCTTGGTGGGCTGATCCGTTCGGGTGACCCGGTGGCCGCCCCGGCGACCGGGTGAGCAGCGTGTCACCGTCCGTCACCCGTGGGGGACCGACCGTTCAACACCCCGCGCCTGTCAGCGCGTTTCATGCGAAGCTGGGACACATGAGCGTCGATGTGCCCCGCAGTATCGTCCTTCTCCGGCACGCCAAGGCGGACTGGCCCCAGGTGGCGGATCACGAGCGGCCCCTCGCCGAGCGAGGCCGCCTGGACGCCCCCGCGGCGGGCGAATGGCTCGCCGGCCAGGGCATCACCCCGCAACTCACCCTCTGCTCGACAGCCACCCGTACCCGCGAGACGTGGAAGCTGGTCGTCTCGCATCTACCCCAGCGACCCAAGACGGTGTACGAGGAGCGTCTCTACGAGGCGCCCCCCGGCCAGATCATCGAGGTCATCAACGAAGTCGCCGACGAAGTGCGGGACTTGCTGATCATCGGCCACAACCCAGGGATGCAGTCCGTCGCCGACGTGCTCGCCGGCGCCGCCGACCAGCAGGCACAGGAGCGGATGGCCCGTGGCTTCCCCACGGCGGCAGTCGCCATCCTGCGGTACACCGGCTCCTGGAAGTCGGTGGAGCCGGGCAGCGCGGAGCTGACCCACTTCTGGTCACCGCACGAATGACAGCACCGCACCCCTGTGCGGCACCGCACGGGCGAGGGCCTCAGCAGCGAGGTGGGGCGGGGCGGGTTACGCGATCCTGTCCACCTCGGGGCCGTCCGCGGCCTCGACCTCCTCGCGGGTGATGCCCAGCAGATAGAGCACCGTGTCCAGGAACGGCACGTTCACCGCCGTGTGGGCGGCCTCGCGTACCAGGGGCTTGGCGTTGAAGGCGACGCCGAGCCCCGCGGTGTTGAGCATGTCCAGGTCGTTGGCGCCGTCACCGATGGCGACGGTCTGCGCCAGCGGCACCCCGGCCTCGTCGGCGAACCGGCGCAGCAGCCGGGCCTTGCCCGCGCGGTCGACGATCTCCCCGGTGACCCGCCCCGTCAGCTTCCCGTCGACGATCTCCAGCGTGTTGGCGGAGGCGAAGTCCAGCCCCAGCTCCTCCTGCAGCGCGTCCGTCACCTGGGTGAAGCCGCCGGAGACGACCCCCACCTGGAAGCCGAGCCGCTTGAGCGTACGGATCAAAGTGCGCGCCCCCGGGGTGAGCCGCACCTCGTCGCGCACCTTGTCGACGACCGATGCGTCGAGCCCCGCCAGGAGTTCCACCCGCGCGTGCAGCGACTGCTCGAAGTCCAGTTCGCCGCGCATCGCCCGCGCCGTCACCTCGGCGACCTGCGCCTCGCAGCCGGCGTGGGCCGCGAACAGCTCGATCACCTCGTCCTGGATGAGGGTGGAGTCCACATCCATCACGACCAGCCGCTGCGCCCGTCGCTGCAGCCCCGAGGCGACGACGGCCACATCGACGCCGTACTTGGCGGCCTCCAGCGCCAGGGAGGTGCGCAGCAGCGCCGTCTCCGTGCCCGAGACGTCGAACTCGACCGCGAGCACCGGGTATTTGGCGAGCCGGAAGATACGGTCGATGTTGCCGCCCGTGGAGGTGATGCTGGCCGCTATGGCGGCGGTCGACTCCGCGGTGAGCGGGTGGCCCAGCACGGTGACGTGTGAACGGCCGGTGCCTCGGGGCCGGTTGTCGCCGGTGCCGGAGATGATCTCGGCGGTCAGATTCATCGATTCGGCCCAGCTGTGCACCGTCGCGCGCAGCTCGCCCTCCGAGCCGGTGCCGGTGCTGGGCGCGGTCACCAGGGCGCACAGGGTGATCCGGCCGCGGGTGACGAGCTGCTCGATGTCGACGACCTCGACGGCGAAGGCCGCGAGGGTGTCGAAGAGGCCGGCGGTGATGCCGGGCCGGTCCTTGCCGAAGATCTTGACCAGCAGGGTCGGAGTGTCGGCGTACGACGGGGGCTGGGCCACAGGTGTGCTCATGGTTCTCTCACAGTACCGCCGCCCGGCCCCGCTTCCCTGTCGGGGCCGACCGCGGCCCCGCTCCAGGGCCGCGCTCCGTGCCGCTCCTGCCCTCTTGTCCGTATCGGTCGGGTTCAGCGGCGATCGGTGACGATCGGGGCGGACATCGGCGACATCGACGGCGGAGCCCATTCCCGTCCCATTCCTGGCCGGAATGCGCACGGGCTCTCCCACATTCCCTGGACGGAACGGTTACAGCCTGGTCCCTACTGCTGGCCCGGCTTCCTGTCGGGCGGCCGAGCCTGAAATAGTTCCTCACGATGTTCGCCATCCCTAGACTCCCTCTCTGCAGGGGGTACCTCGGGGGACAACTTTTGGGGCATGGAGTGCCGGAACTCGTACTGGAATTGAACGGACAGACCTGGACGCTCGATCCGTCCAGGGCCTATTCCCTCGGCCGCGATCCGCAGGGGGACGTGGTGATCGAGGACGCCAGGGTCTCCTGGCGGCACGCCACGGTGCGCTGGGGAGGGCGCGCCTGGGTCATTGAGGATCACGGCAGCACCAACGGCACGTATGTGCAGGGGCGGCGGGTACAGCAGCTGGAGCTCGCCCCCGGCATGAATGTTCATCTGGGCAACGCCGCCGACGGCCCGCGCCTCGGTTTCTCCGGCGGGGCCGGCGACGGCCAGGCGTCGGCCGGCGGGATGCACGGTGGGCAGACGGCGCCGCAGTACCAGCAGCAGGGTCAGCAACAGCCGTCGCACGGGCAGCCCCAGGCGGCGCAGGCCGCAGCCCAGCACGGCGGCCCGGCCCAGCAGCCGCAGGCCGGCGCCCAGGGCGGCCCCGGCTGGGGACAGCAGCCGCCGCAGCCCCAGCAGCCGCATCCCGGCTGGCAGCAGCAGGCTCCTCAGATGCAGCAGGCACCGCCCCAGCAAATGCAGCAGGCACCGCAGCAGGTACCTCCGCAGCAGTACGCACAGCAGCCGCCCCAGCAGATGCCGCAGCAGCAGATGCAGCAGCCGCCCCAGCAGCACGTGCCGCCGCAGCAGCAGATGCCGCAGGGCGGTCCCGCTCAGCAGGGCATGGGCGGCCCGCACGGCATGGACGGTGGTGCCCCACACGGCGCGGGTGACCGCAGCCCGACCACCTTCCACCAGCTGTCACTCGGCCGGGTGATGCGCATCGGCCGTGCGCTGGAGAACGAGCTGGTCGTCTCCGACCTGCAGGTCTCCCGGCACCACGCCGAGTTCCGTGCCTCGCCCGACGGCCGCGCCGAGATCCGCGACCTCGGCAGCCACAACGGCACCTACGTCAACGGTCAGCCGATCCCCAAGTCCGGCACGGTGGCCATCACGCCACAGGACATCGTCGGCATCGGCCACTCCACCTTCCGGCTGGTCGGGGACCGGCTGGAGGAGTTCGTCGACACCGGCGACGTGTCCTTCTCGGCCCGCCACCTGACGGTGAAGGTCGACGGCGGCAAGGTCATCCTCAACAACGTCACCTTCGGCGTCCCCGAGAAGTCCCTGATAGGCGTGATCGGCCCGTCCGGCTCGGGCAAGTCCACGCTGCTGCGGGCGCTGACCGGATACCGTCCGGCCGACGTCGGCGAGGTCCTCTACGACAACCGGAACCTCTACAAGCAGTTCGCCGAGCTGCGGCAGCGCATCGGACTCGTCCCGCAGGACGACATCCTGCACAAGGAGCTGAAGGTCCGCACCGCGCTGCGCTACGCGGCCAAGCTCCGCTTCCCCGGCGACGTCGCGGAGGCCGAGCGCAACGCCCGGGTGGAGGAGGTGCTGGCCGAGCTCAAGCTCGACATCCACGCCGACAAGCGTGTCACCTCGCTCTCCGGCGGCCAGCGCAAGCGCGTCTCCGTCGCCCTGGAGCTGCTCACCAAGCCGTCGCTGATCTTCCTGGACGAGCCCACCTCGGGCCTCGACCCGGGCATGGACCGCGATGTCATGCAGCTGCTGCGCGGGATGGCCGACGACGGCCGCACCGTGCTGGTCGTCACCCACTCGGTGGCCGAGCTGGGACTGTGTGACAAGCTCCTGGTGATGGCGCCGGGCGGCGGTGTGGCCTACTTCGGTCCGCCCGAGGAGGCGCTGAACTTCTTCGGCTACGACTCGTGGGCGGATGTCTTCTCCGCCTTCGAGAACTACCGCGACTACGACTGGATGGGCCGCTGGCAGGGCTCCCAGCACTACCAGATGTACGCGGCCGACATCGACGCGCAGCACCCGCAGCAGGACCCGTACGCGGCCCAGCAGCAGGCGATGCAGCCGACCAGGCTGCAGAAGCCGCAGAGCTGGGGCAGCCAGCTGTGGACGCTGATCAGACGCTACACATCGGTGATCGCCTCGGACCGCTCCTTCCTGGTGCTGTCCTTCGTCACCCCGCTGCTCCTCGGCCTGGTCAGCACCCTGATGCCGTCCGACTACGGACTGACGGCGCCGCCGGGCAAGACCAACGGTGACGCCGGTCCCATTCTGCTGATCCTCGCCATCGGCGCCTGTTTCTCGGGTGCGGCCAACTCGGTCCGCGAGCTGATCAAGGAACGGGTCATCTACGAACGGGAACGGGCGACCGGATTGTCCCGGTCGGCCTATCTGATGTCGAAGGTGATCGTTCTCGGCCTGGTCGCGGCCGTCCAGGGCGTGCTGATGTGCATCGTCGGCTTCTTCCCCCGCGACCTTCCCGAGGAGGGGCTGCTCACCTCCAACCCGGCCATCGAGATGACCCTGGTGGCCATCGCGCTCGGCGGCACCTCGATGATGTTCGGCCTGATCATCTCCTCGCTGGTGAAGACCTCCGAGAAGACGATGATCCTGCTGGTGCTCTTCGCCGTCGTGCAGGTCGTCTTCACCGGTGTCCTCTTCAAGCTGTTCGACAGCCCCGGTGTGGAGCAGTTCGCCTGGCTGATGCCGTCCCGGTGGGCGATGGCGGCGCTCGGCGCGACCGTCGAGCTCGGCCGGCTGATGCCCCAGGACAAGAAGGACCCGACCAACACCGATCCGCTGTGGGACCACTCGCTGGACCAGTGGATGATGGACGTCGGCATCCTGGTGGCGATGGGCGCCCTGTGCTACTTCGTCATCATCCGGCTGCTGCGCCGCCACGAGCCGGAGATCATGCGCAAGTGAGCGCCTGACCGTCTGACGCGCATCCGCAGGGGCTCCCTCGAACGGGGGAGCCCCTGCGGCGTCGCCGGCACTACGCCACCGGACCTAGGACCAGCGGCCCGGCCCGCCCCTGCCGCCGGCCCGATCCCGCCGCCCCGCCCGCGCGAGTACGGTGACCAGCATGGTCCCTCGCTCAGGGCTCGCCGCGGTCAGCGCGGCGCTGCTCGCCATGAACCGCCGGCTGGAGGTACGCGACGTTCTGCAGACGATCGTCGCCTCGGCCCGCGATCTGCTCGACGCCGAGTACGCGGCGCTCGGCGTGCCCGACGATCAGGGCGGCTTCGCCCAGTTCGTGGTGGCCGGGGTCAGCGAGGAGGAGTGGAAGGCCATCGGCCCGCTGCCGCGCCAGCACGGCATCCTCGCCGCGATGCTGCACGAGGCCACCCCGCAGCGCCTCGCCGATGTCCGCAAGGATCCCCGCTTCGGCGGCTGGCCCTCGGCGCACCCCATGATGTCCGACTTCCTCGGTATGCCCATCGCCGACGGCGAGCAGGTGCTCGGCGCCCTCTTCCTCGCCAACAAACGCTGCGACCCCGCCCCCCACGAGCAGCGCCGCCCCGCCTCCAGCGAGCGGGGCTGCGCCTTCACCGAGGACGACGAGGAACTGCTGCGGCTGCTCGCCCAGCACGCCGCCATCGCGCTCACCAACGCACGTCTGTACGAGCGCAGCCGTGAGCTGACCATCGCCGAGGAACGCACCCGCATCGGCCACGAACTGCATGACGCGGTGGCCCAGAAACTGTTCTCGCTGCGGCTGACGGCCCAGGCGGCCACGGCCCTCGTCGACCGCGACCCGGCCCGCGCCAAGGCCGAACTGCACGAGGTGGCACGGCTGTCCGGCGAGGCCGCGGACGAACTGCGGGCCGCCGTCATCGAGATGCGGCCGGCCGCCCTCGACGAGGACGGCCTCGTCGCCACGCTGCGTACCCAGGCCCAGGTGCTCGACCGCGCCCACAGCGCCGAGGTGGACTTCGAGTGCGAGGGCGTGCGCGCGCTGCCGGCGGCCCAGGAGGAGGCCCTGCTGCGGGTCGCACAGGAGGCACTGCACAACGCTCTGCGGCACGCGGACGCCTCGCATGTCCGAGTCGCCCTCACCCGCCGCGGCCCGTCCGCCGTCCTCAGCGTCACCGACGACGGCGCGGGTTTCGACCCGGGCGCCGTGCGCTCGGCGGGCCGGCACCTCGGGCTCGTCTCGATGCGGGACCGGGCCTCCGGCGTCGGTGGCACCCTGACCGTCCAGTCGGAGCCCGGCAAGGGCACAGTTGTCGAAATGGAGGTGCCCGGTGGCTGACCCGATCCGTGTGCTGCTCGTCGACGACCACCAGGTCGTACGGCGCGGGCTGCGCACCTTTTTGGAGGTGCAGGACGACATCGAGGTCGTCGGAGAGGCCTCGGACGGCTCCGAGGGCGTGGCCCAGGCCGAGCAGCTGCGGCCCGATGTCGTCCTGATGGACGTCAAGATGCCCGGGACCGACGGCGTGGAGGCGCTGCGTACGCTGCGCGCCCAGGACAATCCGGCGCGGGTGCTGATCGTCACCAGCTTCACCGAACAGCGCACCGTCGTCCCGGCCCTGCGCGCCGGTGCCGCAGGGTACGTCTACAAGGACGTCGATCCCGAGGCCCTGGCCGGAGCCATCCGCTCCGTGCACGCGGGCCATGTACTGCTGCAGCCCGAGGTCGCCGGGGCGCTGCTCAGCGACGACCAGAGCGGTGGCGCGGGCCGTGGCCCCGCGCTGACCGAGCGGGAGCGCGAGGTGCTCGGGCTGATAGCCGACGGCCGCTCCAACCGCGAGATCGCCCGCGCGCTCGTGCTGTCGGAGAAGACGGTCAAGACCCATGTCTCCAACATCTTGATGAAGCTCGATCTGGCCGACCGCACCCAGGCGGCACTGTGGGCGGTCCGCCACGGGGTGACGGGGTGACGGCGGCGGGGGAGTGACGACGGAGGAGGAATCGGTCAGCCGTTCACGTCCAGGCGGGTGATTCATACCGTCGTGTGGTCGTCATCTTTTCTGCGCACCCTTCCGGCGGCCGCTCCGTTCTCCATGGCGTGCCCGCGGCGGTCGGCCGCGGGCACGGTTCAGCAGATCCACAGGGAGAACACCCCATGAACACTGCCAAGAAGGCCGCCCTCGTCATCGCCGCCGCCGGTGTCGCCGCCGGTGCCTCCACCGGTTCCGCGTTCGCCCACAACGCCGGCGCGCAGGGCAAGGCCGTCAACTCGCCCGGCGTCGGCTCGGGCAACCTGGTGCAGGCCCCGGTGCACGTCCCGGTCAACGTCACCGGCAACTCGGTGAACGTCGTCGGCGTCCTCAACCCCGCCTTCGGCAACCACACGCACAACGACTGACCCGCGGGGCCGGCACCACGGAGGGCCGGGCGGGCGCCGCTCAGCCCTGCCCGCCCTCCCGGCGCCGCTCCAGCTCCTCCGCGTAGGCGTTGTACGCCGCCACCTGGGCCCGCCGCGCCGTACGCTCCACCGGCCGCAGCGCCTCGGCACGGGCCGCCATCTCCGCCGCGCTCACCGCGCCCCCGTGCTCCCCGAGACCGCCGCCCGGGGCGGCGTCGTCGCCGTACGCGATCGACACCAGGGTTCCCACCCGCTGCGCCAGCTCCAGCACCCGCACCGCGCGCGGCGGATAGCCCGGCGCCAGCAGCTGCCTGCCCGCTTCCATTCGCGCCCGGTACGCCTCCAGCGCGGCCTCGGCCACCGGGCCCGAACCCGCCACGTCCAGCCGCGTGAGCGCCTCCGTGGCCTCCCGCAGGGCGTCCGCCAGCTCCCGCTCCGCCTCCGCGAGCGAGGGCACGTCGGCGGGTGGGGCCTCCCGCACCGGCAGGCACTCCCACAGCACCTCCGTGTGCACGTCCTCCGGGCCGGCGTCCACCGGCCCCGCCTCGTGCACCGAGGGCACCAGACCGAAGGCGGTGCCGTGCGCCAGTACCGCCTCCTCGGCCTCCAGCGCCCGCGCGTTGAACTCCGACGGGCCGCTCAGCCCCAGTGGATGTCCGGGTACCGGCAGCGCGACCCGCAACCCCACGGCACCCAGCGACCGCAGCCGCCCCAGCGCCAGTGTCAGTCCCACCGGGCCGCCGTCGTCCCCCGGCAGCACGACGCGATGCCGCGCGTCCTGCGCCGCGATGCGCTCGGCCGCCTCGTCCGGCGAGACGAGTCCGGCCAGCAGCGCGTTTCCCCAGGCGGCCAGCCGCCCCGAACGTGGTTCTGTGAGCATGCACCCAGACTAGGGAAGCCTAGGGAACAGGCTTCGCACACGGTGGCGTAGGTTTTCCTCTGGGGAATGTGCCCACAGGCACCTAAACGCGACTGCAATAGGAGACAACGCGCTCATGAGCGAAGTACTGGAGCTGGTGGACGTATCCGTGGTCCGCGACGGACGTGCTCTGGTGGAAGATGTCTCCTGGTCGGTCAAGGAGGGCGAACGCTGGGTCATCCTGGGCCCCAACGGAGCGGGCAAGACCACCCTGCTCAACCTCGCCTCCAGCTACCTGTTCCCGACCTCCGGCACGGTCGACGTGCTCGGCGAACGCCTCGGCAGCGTCGACGTGTTCGAGCTGCGCCCCCGCGTCGGCATGGCGAGCATCGCCATGGCCGAGAAGCTGCCCCGCCGCCAGACCGTGCTGGAGACCGTGCTCACCGCCGCCTACGGCATGACCGCGCACTGGCAGGAGAGCTACGACAAGGTCGACGAGGACCGGGCCCTGGCCTTCCTCGACCGGCTCGGCATGTCCGACTACCTGGACCGCAAGTTCGGCACCCTCTCCGAGGGCGAGCGCAAGCGCACCATGATCGCGCGCGCCATGATGACCGACCCCGAACTGCTGCTGCTGGACGAGCCGGCGGCCGGACTCGACCTGGGCGGGCGCGAGGACCTGGTACGCCGTCTCGGGCGACTCGCGCGGGACCCGTACGCCCCCTCCATGCTGATGGTCACCCACCACGTCGAGGAGATCCCGCCGGGCTTCACCCACGTCCTGATGCTCCGCCAGGGACGCGTGCTGGCTGCCGGGCCGCTGGAGACCGAACTGACCTCCCGTAACCTCTCGCTGTGCTTCGGTCTGCCGCTGGTCGTCGAGACGCAGAACGGGCGCTGGACGGCACAGGGCCTGCCGCTGCGCTGAGCGTGCGCCTACCATGGCGGTGTGGACGCATGGGTCTGGTGGCTCGTAGCCGCCGCAACGCTGGGGATCCCGCTCATCATCACTGCCATGCCCGAGTTCGGCATGTTGGCGGTGGGCGCAGTCGCGGCCGCCGGAACGGCCGGAATCGGCGGCGGCCCGGTCGCCCAGGTCGTCGTCTTCGCGATCGTCTCCACAGCCCTGATCCTGGTCGTGCGGCCCGTCGCACGCCGGATGCGCACCGAACGTCCCGCACTGGCCAGCGGGATCGACGCGCTCAAGGGACGGCAGGCCGTGGTGCTGGAGCGGGTCGACAGGGACAGCGGCCGTATCAAGCTCGCCGGTGAGATCTGGTCGGCCCGCGCGCTCGACTCGGAGACGACCTACGAGCCGGGCAGTCAGGTGGACGTGGTCGAGATCGACGGCGCCACCGCTGTCGTGATGTGATGGCAATGAGCAACCGCACACGGGCAGTAACTCTTCAGGCAGCGTCTTTTCAATCCATGCAGGGGGCAAGGCCATGGACGCCATCATCATCGTCCTGATCATCCTGGTGGTGCTTGTCTTCATCGCACTCATCAAGACGATCCAGGTCATCCCGCAGGCGAGCGCGGCGATCGTGGAGCGGTTCGGCCGGTACACCCGTACCCTCAACGCGGGCCTGAACATCGTCGTCCCCTTCATCGACACGGTCCGCAACCGCGTCGACCTGAGGGAACAGGTCGTCCCCTTCCCCCCGCAGCCGGTGATCACCCAGGACAACCTCGTGGTGAACATCGACACCGTCATCTACTACCAGGTCACCGACGCCCGCGCGGCCACCTACGAGGTCGCCAGCTACATCCAGGCCATCGAACAGCTCACCGTCACCACGCTGCGCAACATCATCGGCGGCATGGACCTGGAGCGGACGCTCACCTCCCGCGAGGAGATCAACGCGGCGCTGCGCGGCGTGCTCGACGAGGCCACCGGCAAGTGGGGCATCCGCGTCAACCGCGTCGAGCTGAAGGCCATCGAGCCGCCCACCTCCATCCAGGACTCGATGGAGAAGCAGATGCGCGCCGACCGTGACAAGCGCGCCGCCATCCTCCAGGCCGAGGGTGTCCGCCAGTCGCAGATCCTCACCGCCGAGGGTGAGAAGCAGTCGGCCATCCTGCGCGCCGAGGGCGAGTCCCGCTCCGCCGCACTGCGCGCCGAAGGTGAGGCGCAGGCCATCCGCACCGTCTTCGAATCCATCCACGCCGGCGACCCGGACCAGAAGCTGCTCTCCTACCAGTACCTCCAGATGCTCCCGAAGATCGCCGAGGGCGACGCCAACAAGCTCTGGATCGTCCCCAGCGAGATCGGCGACGCCCTCAAGGGCCTCGGCGGCGCCCTCGACAACTTCCGTCCGGACTCCGGCGGCAGCAGCGGCGGCAACGGCGGCGGCACCCCCGCCCCGCCCAGCGTCACCAAGCCCCCGCGCGAGCAGCCCCCGCTCGACTCCTGATCCCCTGGCACCCCTCGGCGCCCGGCTGCGCGGAGCCGAGCCGGGGCCCCAGCAGTCCAACAACCGGACCCCCGCGCGTACGAGCAGCCCCTTCGGGCATGATCGGTGTCACTGACACAGATCATCGGAGGGGCTGACGCGTGACCATCTGGGAGGCCGTGGCCGTCTGCGCGGCAGGCATCGCCGCCGGAGGCATCAACACCATCGTCGGCTCCGGCACCCTCATCACCTTCCCGGTACTGCTCGCCACGGGCCTGCCGCCCGTGACGGCCAACGTCTCCAACTCGCTCGGCCTCGTCCCCGGCTCCGTCAGCGGAGCCATCGGCTACCGCCGAGAGCTGCGCGGGCAGGGCCGCCGCGTCCTCAGGCTCGGCACCGTCGCCTTCCTCGGCGGGCTCATCGGCGCGATCCTGCTGCTCACCCTGCCCTCCAGCGCCTTCAACACGATCGTCCCGGTACTGATCGCCCTCGCCCTGGTCCTCGTCGTCCTCCAGCCCAAACTGGCCGCCGCCGTCCGCCGCCGCCGCGAACGCGACAACAGCACCGGCCATCCGCACGGCGGCGCCCCCCTCCAGGGCGGCATACTCCTCGCCAGCGCCTACGGCGGCTACTTCGGCGCGGCGCAGGGCGTCATCTACCTGGCCCTCATGGGGCTGCTCATCCCCGACGACCTGCAGCGCATCAACGCCGTCAAGAACGTCCTCGGCGCCGTCGTCAACGGCACGGCGGCCGTCTTCTTCCTCTTCGTCGCCGACTTCGACTGGACGGCCGTCCTGCTGATCGCCGTCGGCTCAGCAGCAGGGGGCCAGCTCGGCGCCCGCATCGGACGCAAGCTGGCCCCCGGAGTGCTGCGGGGTGTCATCGTGGCCGTCGGCCTGGTGGCCATCGCGCAGCTCCTGCTGCGGTGAGTCTCGGCGGGCCGCTGCCGAGCCCCCCGGGCCCCTCCCTCAGGCCGTCGCGGCCGCCGGCAGCGTCAGCCACTCCGGCAGCGACTCCCCCTCCTTGAGGCCCAGCGCCAGCAACAGAGCGTCGGCCGGTGTCGGCTCGAACGGCTTGACCAGCAGTTTCATCCCCGCCTGCCCCGGCGTCCTGTCCGCCTTGCGGTGGTTGTCCGCCGCACACGCGGCCACCGTGTTCAGCCAGGTGTCACCGCCGCCGTGCGACCGCGGAACGATGTGGTCCACCGTGGTCGCCCGGCGCCCGCAGTACGCACACCGGTGCCGGTCCCGCACCAGGACACCCCGCCGCGACCACGGCGCACGTTGTCGGAAGGGCACCCGCACATACCGGCGGAGTCTGATCACCTGCGGCACCGGCAGCTCGACCTGCGCCGCACGCACCCGCAGCCCGGGATGCGACTGCTCGACGACGGCCTTCTCGCGCATCACGAGCACCACCGCTCGCCGCAGCGACACCGTCGACAGCGGCTCGAAGCTCGCGTTCAGTACCAGCGTCTCCCGCATCCCGACCGCCTCCCCTTCTCCCGTCTCAGCCCGGACGCGCCCGCGCCGGGGTGGCACCAACTGTGCCGCTGTCCACCCGGGCCGACAACGCAATTTCCCCAGGCCGAACAGGAGATGAAGCACCCGGCAACGCCGGGTCACAGACGGTGGAAAAGGGGCACCGGGGGCACCTCGCAAAGGGCGCACGGAGCGGAGGCGCGCTCGTGGCCGGAGACCGAAGGCAGTCGGCGCGGTCGTCCGGCCCCCGGCCGGACTCCGGCGGACGGCGGCGCTGACCAGCGCCTGCCGCCCCCGCGAGCGGTGATGTATCCGCCGCGGTGCCGACTGCCCTCATACACGTTGCGCCGCGCGGACAGCGCGGCGCAACGGGATTCTTTCGGGGCGGGCCGGTCCCGCCGGGGTCAGCCCTCCGCGGGGATCTCGTACTCGCCGATCAGCTGACCGCGCGCCAGCGTGTGGAAACGCAGGTTGAACCCGACGAAGGCGGGCGTCGCGTCGGCGTCCGGGCCGAGCTTCTCGGCGTCCACGGCGTACACGGTGAAGACGTAGCGGTGCGGGCCGTCACCGGGCGGCGGCGCCGCCCCGCCGAAGTCACGCGTCCCGAAATCGTTGCGCACATGCACGGCCCCCTCCGGGAGCCCCTTCATCTCACCCGTACCGGCGCCCGTGGGCAGCTCGGTCACCGAGGCGGGGATGTCGAAGACGGACCAGTGCCAGAACCCGCTGCCGGTCGGCGCGTCCGGATCGAAGCAGGTCACGGCGAAGCTCTTCGTCGCCTCCGGGAAGCCCTCCCAGCGCAGATGCGGCGAGGTGTTCCCCTCCGCGTACACCTGTGCGGTACCCAGATGGCCGCCGTCCGCCAGATCGTTGCTCAGTACGCGAATCGACGGCACCGGGGGGTGGAAGTCATGGGGGAGCGGGCGCCGTTGCTGGTCGGTCACGTCGGGAACCTCCTCGTCACGCGAATCGCTGCAACGGCCAGCCTAACGATCCCGACGACCTGTCTTTGCCACCATGACGGGGTGCGACAGCACACCCCGTACACCCCGGCCCTGTGCCCGCAGCCGGCAACGCCATCAGGTGAGTGACCACGACGAGACCCCGAAGCGGTGGTGCGACCATGACCAGCCCCGTGGACCTGCCCGAGCTGCCCCAGGCCGACCTCCCCGGCCTGTTCGACGACTCGGTGCCTCCCGGCGTCTACCGGTTGCCCTCGGTGGGCCCCGACGCCCTGATGCAGGCGGATGCCGCGGGCTGGTTCGGCACGGTCGTGGACCTGACCGGGGTCGGCAACAAGGCCGACTTCATGGAACGTTGCGCCACGGGCCTGGAGCTCCCCGACTACTTCGGTCGTAACTGGGACGCGCTGGCCGATCTGCTCACCGATCTGTCCTGGTGGGGCAAGCCCCGCGGCTATCTGCTGCTGGCCACCGGGTGGTCGGAATTCGAACAGGCCGACCCGGAGGACGCCGCCGCCGCGGCGGAGGTCTTCACCGCGGCGGTCGGCTTCTGGGCGGTACGTGAGACCCCGCTCAGCATCCTCCTGGGCTGATCGCGGGGCCGGCGCGGCTCCCGGACGGTCCGCGGACGGCTCAGAACCAGTTCCGCTTGCCGCCGACCTCGGCCAGCCACTGGTTGAGGTACCCGGCCCAGTCCGTCTGCTGATAGGTGTCGAAGTCCACCGGGAAGGCGCGGAAGGTGTCGCTGCCCTCGGAGAACAGCCCCGGCTTCTTGTCCATCTCCAGCACCACGTCCATCCCGCGCGAGTCCGCGACGAACGACAGCTCGACCTGGTTGAGCCCCCGGTACTGCTGCGGCGCGAAGAACTCGATCTCCTGGTAGAAGGGGAGCTGCTGGCGCGTGTTGCGGATGTGCCCCTTCTCCATGTCGGCCGCCTTGAAGCGGAACCCGAGCTGGCCGAAGGCGTCCAGGATCGCCTGCTGGGCCGGCAGCGGATGGATCTCCACCGGGTCCAGGTCCGAGGAGTCCAGCGCCCGCGCGATGGCCAGCTCGGTCGTCACTCCGAGCTGCATGCCCCGCAGCTGCTGCCCCTGGAACATGGTGATCGGCGTCTCCCACGGCACCTCGAGGGTGAAGGGCACCACATGCGAGGCCCCCTCCTGCAGGGTGAGCTCCCCGCCGATCCGCTGGGTGCCGAACTCGATGTTCTGGTGGCTCTCCCCGTCGTTCGTCTCCACCTCGACCCGCGCCTGCAGCCCGACGGACAGCGCCTGGATCTCCTGGGTGACCGAGCCCCCCTCGATCCGCACCTCGCCCTGCACCACGCCACCGGGCACGGCGTGCGGCTCGTGCAGCACCGTGTCGACCGAGGCGCCGCCCATCCCCATGCTCGCGAACAGTTTCTTGAAGCCCATCCCCTTGTCCTCCCCTTTCGGCTTCCCCCAGGGAAGCACCAGTGATTCTTGTACGCTCGGACGGCATGATCGCAGGCCGAGACCGCAAGCCCAGCACGACCAGCGGCGACCCGCACCTTCCCCGAGCCTTCTTCGACCGTCCTGTCCTGGATGTCGCCCCCGACCTTCTCGGACACGTCCTGGTACGCACGACGACGGACGGCCGTATGCGGTTGCGCATCACAGAGGTCGAGGCCTACGCGGGTGAGGCCGACCCCGGCTCCCACGCCTACCGGGGACGGACCGAGCGCAACGCCTCGATGTTCGGTCCGCCAGGTCACGCGTACGTCTACTTCATCTACGGCATGTGGTACAGCCTCAACCTCGTCTGCGGACCGGAGGGCCGGGCCAGTGGTGTGCTGATCCGGGCCGGCGAGGTGCTGGAGGGAGTGGAGCAGGCACGCGAACGCCGCCCCAAGGCCCGCAAGGACCTCGAGCTGGCCAAGGGCCCGGCCCGGCTGGCCACCGCGCTCGCCGTGGACCGCGAGCTGAACGGCGCCGACGTGTGCACCCATGAGGACACCGCTCCGCTGAGTGTCCTCGCAGGTGAAGAGGTGGACCCGGGCGCGGTGAAGAGCGGCCCGCGCACCGGAGTGGGCGGGGACGCCGCCCACTACCC
This sequence comes from Streptomyces sp. B15, assembly GCF_018070605.1. NCBI lineage: Bacteria > Bacillati > Actinomycetota > Actinomycetes > Kitasatosporales > Streptomycetaceae > Streptomyces > Streptomyces sp. B15. The sequence continues at coordinate 416 of NZ_JAGPXJ010000081.1, read as the reverse complement.
CTGGCGCTTCTGGCTCGCGGACGACCCGACGGTGAGCCCCTACCGGGCACACAAGCCCCGGAACCGTTCGTCGGCCCGCGCTTGACGCGGGGCGACCGACCGCCTAACGTTGGACGAGTCGCTGGAAACGGGACGGCTTGCCACGGGCCTGAAGGCCCAGTGAGAGCGGCCCCCGCAGCGGACATTCACTACCTACGACGTACCCCGGATTCGGGGTCACTTTCGGTACGCCGAAAACTGACCCCGAGGGCCCGATTATGAGTCTCCGGGGAAACGCGCTAACGTAGTGGACACCGAAAGGGCAAACGTCCGGAGAAACCGGTGAGATGGTTTCGAAGGAAGCGTCCGTTCCTTGAGAACTCAACAGCGTGCCAAAAGTCAACGCCAGATATGTTGATACCCCGGCCTGTCGACGA
>NZ_JAGPXJ010000080.1:0-35755 GCF_018070605.1 Streptomyces sp. B15 | reverse complement strand
GCACCACAGCAGCGCGGGACACGACCCGCGCGCACGGCGCCGCGACGGACGAGCCGGTCGCCCTCGTCGCCATGGCCTGCCGTTTCCCGGGCGGCGTCCGGACCCCCGAGGAGCTGTGGGAGCTGGTGTCCCAAGGCGTGGACGCGATGGGGGAGTTCCCCAAGGACCGCGGCTGGGACCTGGACAGGCTCTTCCACCCGGACCCCGACCACTCCGGCACCAGCTACGCCGACGAGGGCGCCTTCCTGTACGACGCGGCCGGGTTCGACGCGGCCTTCTTCGGTATCAATCCGCGCGAGGCGCTGGCCATCGACCCCCAGCAGCGGCTCCTCCTGGAGACCTCCTGGGAACTCCTGGAGCGCGCGGGGATCGCCCCCGCCTCGCTCAAGGGCAGCCGCACCGGAGTGTTCGCCGGCGTCATGTACCACGACTACGCGACCGGCCTGGCCACCAGCGGCGACACCAAACTGGAGGGCTACTCGATGCTCGCCGGCTCCGGCAGCGCGGCTTCCGGGCGGGTGGCGTACACGCTTGGTTTTGAGGGGCCCACGATGACGGTGGACACGGCGTGTTCGTCGTCGCTGGTCGCGATGCATCTGGCGGCCCAGGCGCTGCGTCAGGGCGAGTGCGAGCTGGCACTCGCGGGCGGTGTGACGGTCATGGCGACCCCGGAGGTCTTCACGGGCTTCTCACGCCAGCGCGGTCTGGCCCCGGACGGCCGGTGCAAACCGTACGCGGCCGGGGCGGACGGCACGGGCTGGGGCGAGGGGGTCGGTCTGGTGCTGTTGGAGCGGCTGTCGGACGCGCGGCGCAACGGTCACCGGGTGTTGGCGGTGTTGCGGGGTTCGGCGGTGAATCAGGACGGTGCGAGCAATGGTTTGACGGCGCCGAATGGTCCCTCGCAGGAGCGGGTGATCCGGCGCCGAGGCCCTCGCCAACGCCCGGTTGGCCGCATCCGATGTGGATGTGGTCGAGGGTCATGGGACGGGCACGACGCTGGGCGACCCGATCGAGGCGCAGGCGTTGTTGGCGACGTATGGGCAGGAGCGGGCCGCGGAGCGGCCGTTGTGGCTGGGGTCGGTGAAGTCGAACATTGGTCATACGCAGGCGGCGGCCGGAGTGGCCGGGGTCATCAAGATGGTGCAGGCGATGCGGCACGGTGTGCTGCCCGCTTCCCTGCACATCGATGAGCCTTCGCCGCACGTGGACTGGGAGTCGGGCGCGGTCCGGCTGCTGACCGAACCGGTGGAGTGGCCGGAGGGAGAGCGTCCGCGCAGGGCCGCCGTCTCGTCCTTCGGCGCCTCGGGCACGAACGCGCACCTGATTCTGGAGCAGGGCCCGCAGACGACGGCCGAAGAATCGGGCACCGAGAAACCGGACACCGAGGGGCCCGCAGGGACGGTGCCCTGGGCGCTGACCGCCAGAAGGCCGGAGGCGCTGCGGGAGCTGGCAGGTCGCCTCGGTGATGTGGCCGGCTCCCCGGTCGAGGTGGGCTGGTCGTTGCTGCGGACGCGGTCGGTGTTCGAGCAGCGGGCCGTGGTGCTGGGGGAGGAGCGGGAAGAGCTGACGGCGGGTCTGGCCGCCCTGGCGGCTGACGAGCCGCATCCGGGGTTGGTGTGCGGGTCGGCGGTCGGCGAGGGCACCGGGCCGGTGCTGGTGTTTCCGGGGCAGGGTTCGCAGTGGGTGGGGATGGGTGTCGAGTTGCTGGATTCCTCGCCTGCGTTCGCGGTGCGGTTGGCGGAGTGTGAGCGGGCGTTGGATCCGTATGTGGACTGGTCTCTGACGCAGGTGTTGCGGGGTGACGGCGCCGAGTTGGCGCGGGTGGATGTGGTGCAGCCGGTGCTGTGGGCGGTGATGGTGTCGCTGGCTGCGGTGTGGGCCGAGCACGGGGTCACCCCGGCAGCGGTGGTGGGTCACAGCCAGGGTGAGATCGCTGCTGCCTGTGTGGTGGGGGCGCTGTCGTTGGAGGATGGTGCGCGGGTTGTGGCGTTGCGCAGTCGTGCGTTGCGGCGGCTTGCCGGGGGTGGGGCGATGGCCTCGCTCGGGGTGGGACGGGAGCAGGCCGAGCGGCTGGTGGCCGATGCCCCAGGTGTCGGGATCGCGGCCGTCAACGGGCCTTCCTCCACGGTGGTGTCCGGGCCGCCGGAGCCGGTGGCGGCGGTCGTGGCGGCGTGTGAGGCGGTGGGGGAGCGGGCGCGGTTGGTGGACGTGGATTATGCCTCGCACGGTCCGCAGGTCGATGAGATCGCTGAGGAGCTGCGCGAGGTGCTGGCGGGTATCGGGCCGCGTTCCGCGTCTGTCGCTTTCTTCTCGACGGTGACCGGAGCCCGTATCGACACCGCGACTCTGGATACCGAGTACTGGGTCACCAATCTGCGCCGCCCGGTGCGGTTCGCCGACACCATCGAGACCCTGCTGTCCGAGGGGCATCGGGTGTTCATCGAGGCGAGTCCGCATCCGGTGCTGACCCTCGGTATGGAGGAGACCCGTGACTGGGTCGGGGTGGAGGCGGCTGTGGTTCCCACGCTGCGCCGGGGCCAGGGTGGCCGCAGCCAGTTGGCGTATGCCCTCGCGCAGGCGTTCTGCGCCGGAGCGCCGGTGGACTGGACGGCATGGCTGGGCGAGCGGCCGCTGGTCGATCTGCCGACCTACCCCTTCCAGCACGAGCGCTACTGGCTGGACGGCCGCTCCGGCTCCTCCCAGGACCCGGCCGGACTCGGTCTCGTACCCGCCGGGCATCCGGTGCTGGGCGCCACCACGCAGCTCGCGGACACCGGGGCCCGGCTGCTCACCGGCAGGCTCGCGCAGCGGTCCCAGCCGTGGCTGGCCGACCACCGGGTGCTCGACAGTGTGCTGGTGCCGGGCGCGGCGCTGCTGGAGTGGGCGTTGCGGGCGGCCGACGAGGCAGGGTGCGGCCGCGTCGACGAGCTGACGCTGGCAGCGCCGCTGCACGTTCCGGACACCGGTGGCGTACGGATCCAGGTCGCCGTCGGGGCCGTCGGTGACGACGGCCGTTGCGAGGTGGCCGTGTACGCGCGCACCGAGGACGGCGACGCGTCGTCCGCCGACGAACGCCCGTGGGAGTGCCATGCACGCGGTGTGCTCGGTCCGGGGCCTGCGGCCGCCGACGAGGACGTGGAGGGCGTCTGGCCACCGGCGGGCGCCGAACCGCTCGATCTGACGGACTTCTACGACACGGCCGCAGCAGGCGGATACACCTACGGCCCGGCCTTCCAGGGCCTGCGCGCCGCCTGGCGGGACGGCGCCGAACTGTTGGCCGAGGTCGAGCTGCCGGAGGCGGCAGGGCACGCTGAGGGCTTCGGGGTGCACCCCGCCCTCCTGGACGCCGCTCTCCAGTCCGCGTTGCTGGACGGCGGGGCGAAGGAAGAGGACGAGGGCCGCGTGTGGCTGCCGTTCGCCTGGAGCGGAGTCTCGCTGTGGGCGACAGGGGCGACGACCGTACGCGTACGCGTCACACCGGACGCCGGGAGCGCGGACGGTCAGGGCGAGCGCGCCGTGCGGGTCGTCGTGGCGGACGCGGTCGGCGCGCCGGTGCTGACCGTCGAGTCCGTGGTGCTGCGCGCCGCCGACCCCGAACAGCTCAGGGCAGCCCGCCAGGACGAGGCCGACGGCCTCTTCCGTACGGACTGGACCCCGCTGTCCGCACCGCCCGAGGCCGCTCGTGAGCGGGTGGTGGGCGACGGCGACTGGGCCGTACTGGGCGCGCAGCAGGCCTCTTACGGGAACCTCGCCGAGCTGACGGCAGCGCTCGACGCAGAGGCTGCCGTGCCACCCGTCGTACTCGCCGACCTCGCCACGGTGGGCGGGCGGGGCACCGGTTTGGAGGCACCGGACGGTGGCCTGCGTGCCGGCGCCGACGTGCTCGCCCTGGTACAGCGCTGGCTGGCCGAGCCGCGGTTGGCCGCATGCCGACTGGTGGTGGTGACCAGGGGAGCGGTCGTGGCGGACGACGCCGACGACGGTGCGGAACTGGACCCGGCGGCGGCCGCGGTCTGGGGGCTGGTCCGCAGCGCGCAGTCCGAGGAGCCGGACCGTCTGCTCCTCCTCGACCTGGGCCCCGAACACGAGGTGACCGGTACCGCCGCCACCGAGGCGGTCGTACGGGCCCTGGCCGCCGATGAGCCCCAGGTCGCCGCGCGCGACGAACGGGTCCTCGTACCGCGTCTGACGCGTGCCGGGGCCCGGAAGCGGCCACCCCTGCGCGGTCCATGGCGACTGGACGCGGGTACGGGCGCGGGTTCCGGCGACGGTTCCACCCTGGAGGCCGTGGTTCCGGTCGCCTGCCCCGAGGTGGCGGAACCGCCGGCTCGCGGCCAGGTGCGGATCGCGGTACGCGCGGCCGGCGTCAACTTCCGCGACGCACTGGTGAGCCTGGGGATGGCGCCCGGCCAGACCGGGCTCGGCAGCGAGGGAGCCGGCACGGTGACCGAGGTCGGGCCCGGAGTCTCAGGGCTCGCGGTCGGGGACCGGGTGATGGGGCTGTTCGAGGGGGCCTTCGGGCCCTTCGCGGTGGCGGACGCACGGATGCTGACCAGGGTGCCGGAAGGCTGGGGTTGGCGGGAGGCCGCCGCGGTCCCCGTCGTCTTCGCGACGGCCTGGTTCGCACTCGTCGACCTGGCGCGGCTGCGGCCCGCCGAGTCGGTGCTGATCCACGCGGCCACCGGCGGGGTGGGAACCGCGGCGGTGCAGATCGCCCGCCACCTGGGCGCCGAGGTGTATGCCACGGCCGGCCCCGGCAAGCACGGCGTGCTGGAGCACATGGGGATCGACGCCGAACACCGCGCCTCTTCACGGGACCTGCACTTCGCGTCGGCCTTCCCCCAGGTCGATGTCGTCCTCAACAGCCTCACGGGCGAGTTCGTCGACGCCTCCCTGCGGCTGCTGCGCGAGGGCGGCAGGTTCCTGGAGATGGGCAAGAACGACATCCGTGACGCGGAGGAGATCACGGCCGCGCACCCGGGCGTCTGCTACCGGGCGTTCGACCTCATACCGGACGGAGGTCCCGACCGTATCGGGGAGATGCTGGCCGAGCTGGCGGAGCTGTTCGCCGCCGGTACGCTGCGGCCCGCTCCCGTGCGGGCCTGGCCGGTGGCGCGCGCCCACGAGGCGCTGCGCTGGCTGGGCCGCGCCCGGCACATCGGCAAGGTCGTGCTGGACGTGCCCCACGGCCTGGACCCCGACGGCACCGTCCTCGTCACAGGCGGTACCGGCACCTTGGGCAGCCGTGTCGCCGAGCACCTCGCCGAGGCCTGGGGCGTGCGGCATCTGCTGCTGGTCAGCCCCCAGGGCCCCGAGGCACCCGGCGCCCAGGAACTCGCGGAAAGGCTCGCCGCCCTGGGCGCCGAGGCGCGCATCGTCGCGGCCGACGTCACGGAGCGGGAGGCGGTGGAGCGGCTCGTCGCGTCGACCGGTCCCGAGCACCCGCTCACCGGGGTGGTCCACGCCGCCGGTGCGCTGGACGACGGAGTGGTTCCGGCACTGACCCCGGAACGGCTCGCGAGGGTGTGGGCGGTCAAGGCCACCGCCGCCCACCATCTGCACGCCGCGACCGCGCATCTGCCGCTCGGCATGTTCGTGCTGTTCTCCTCCAGCGCGGCGACGCTCGGCAGCCCCGGGCAGGCCAACTATGCCGCCGCCAACGCCTACTGCGAGGCCCTTGCCGTACGACGGCAGGCCGCCGGGTTGCCCGGTGTGGCCCTGGGCTGGGGCCTGTGGGCGGAGGCCAGCGGCATGACGGGGCAGCTCTCCGACACCGACCTGGCCCGCATGGCCCGTACGGGGCTCGGCACGCTCACCACCGAGCAGGGCCTGCGCCTGTTCGACGCGGGGCACGGGCACGGCGCCCCGCACCTCCTCGCGCTGCGCCTCGACGTCCGTACGTCGGCCGCCCGGTCAGCCGACGGCACACCGCCGCTCTTCCGCGCGCTCGTCACCGAGCCGGGAGGCGCGGCGCGTCGGACAGCGGCCGGAGCCGGCGGGCCCGCCGTCGCCGATCTGGGCAGCAGGCTGGCGGGTCTGCCGGAGGACGAGCGGCGCCGCGTGCTGCTCGACGTGGTGCGGTCGCACGCGGCGGCGGTCCTCGGCCATGCCGGGGCCGAGGCGATCGGTGCGGAAACCGCGTTCAAGGACGTCGGGTTCGACTCGCTGACCGCCGTCGAACTCCGCAACAGGCTGGCCGCGGCGAGCGGTCTGCGGCTTCCTGCCACGTTCGTCTTCCGCCACCCGACGCCCGCGGCGGTGGCCACGTATCTGTACGACGAGCTCGGCCCCCGCACCGCGGGAGGAGGAGGCAGCGGCGGCGCGGCGTCCGCGCGTGCGCATCCGGTGTTCGCCGAGCTGGAGCGGCTGGAGCGGGCCATGGCACGGCACGCACCGGGCGACGAGGCCCGCGAACGGCTGCTGCGCCGGCTGGAGGCCCTGGTCTGGCGGCTCGGCGACGAGCGCACCGACCCCGGCGGCGCGAGCGGGAACGGAGAGGTGGCGGACGATGCCGCGCTGGAGACCGCCTCCGACGACGAGCTGTTCGAACTGATCGACAGGGAAGTGCCGTCCTGATGGGGAGCGAGGACCGAACGATGCCGGGGACCGAAGCGCCAGGGACCGAAGCACCGAGGAACGATCTGCCGGGGACCGAGGACAAGCTCCGACAGTATCTGCGGAAGGCTACCGCGGACCTCACCCGCACGCGTGAGCGGCTGCGCGACGCCGAGGAGCGCAACCGCCAGCCGGTGGCCATCGTCGGCATGGCCTGCCGCTACCCGGGCGGCGTCCGCTCCCCCGAGGAGCTGTGGGACCTGGTCGCCGAGGGCAGGGACGCCATCACCCCGTTCCCCGAGGACCGCGGCTGGGACCTGGACGGGCTCTTCCACCCCGACCCCGACCACCCCGGCACCAGCTATGTGAGCGACGGCGGCTTCCTGCACGATGCCGACCGCTTCGACGCCGATTTCTTCGGGATCTCTCCCCGTGAGGCGTTGGCGATGGACCCGCAGCAGCGACTGCTGCTGGAGGTCTCCTGGGAGCTGCTGGAGCGCGCGGGCATCGACCCGGGCGCGCTGCGCGGCACCCGCACCGGCGTCTATGCGGGAGTCTCCAGCCGCGACTACATGACCCGGATGCCGCACGTTCCCGAGGGCTTCGAGGGCTACGCCACCACCGGGACCCTGACCAGTGTCGTCTCCGGCCGCGTGGCGTACACCTACGGTTTGGAGGGCCCGGCCGTGACGGTGGACACGGCGTGTTCGTCGTCGCTGGTCGCCATCCATCTGGCGGCGCAGGCCCTGCGCCAGGGGGAATGCGCACTCGCCCTCGCGGGCGGTGTCACCGCGCTCACCACCCCGACGGCCTTCGCCGAGTTCTCCCGGCAGCGCGGCCTCGCCCCCGACGGCCGCTGCAAGTCCTATGCGGCCACGGCCGACGGGACGGGATTCTCGGAGGGTGTGGGGCTGGTGCTGCTGGAGCGGCTGTCGGACGCGCGCCGCAATGGTCACCGCGTCCTCGCGGTCGTCCGCGGCTCCGCCGTCAACCAGGACGGCGCCAGCAACGGGCTCACCGCGCCCAACGACGCGGCACAGGAACGCGTCATCCAGCAGGCGCTCGCCCACGCGCGCCTGACCCCGGACCAGGTGGACGCCGTGGAGGGACACGGCACCGGCACCACCCTGGGCGATCCGATCGAGGCCCAGGCGCTGTTGGCGACGTACGGGCAGGAGCGGGCGGCGGACCGGCCGTTGTGGCTGGGGTCGGTCAAGTCGAACATCGGTCATACGCAGGCGGCGGCCGGGGTTGCCGGGGTCATCAAGATGGTGCAGTCGATGCGGCACGGTGTGCTGCCCGCCTCCCTCCACCTGGACGAACCCTCGCCCCACGTGGACTGGTCGGCCGGTGCCCTGCGCCTGCTCACCGGCGCCACGGAGTGGCCGGAGGGGGAGCGTCCGCGCAGGGCCGCCGTCTCGTCGTTCGGGATCTCCGGGACCAACGCCCACCTGATCGTCGAGGAGGCGCCCGCATCTGAGCCGACGGCAACGCCCGGCCCCGCCACGGACGTGGACGCGGACGCGAACGCGGACCAGGGCATCGTGCCGTGGGTGCTCTCGGCGCGGAACGAGGGCGCGCTGCGGGAGGCGGCCGGACGGCTGAGCGGAGTTTCCGGTTCGCCTGCCGAGGTGGGTTGGTCGCTGGTGGCTTCGCGGTCGGTGTTCCAGCAGCGGGCGGTCGTGCTGGGGGAGGAGCGGGAAGAGCTGACGGCGGGTCTCGCTGCGTTGGCGTCGGCCGAGCCGCATCCGGGGTTGGTGTGCGGAGAGAGGGCGGTGCCGGGGGCGGATGCCGGTCCGGTGCTGGTGTTCCCGGGGCAGGGTTCGCAGTGGGTGGGGATGGGTGTCGAGCTGCTGGATTCCTCGCCCGCTTTCGCGGCGCGGGTGGCGGAGTGTGAGCGGGCGTTGAAGCCGCATGTGGACTGGTCTCTGACGCAGGTGTTGCGGGGGGACGGTGCCGAGCTGGCGCGGGTGGATGTGGTGCAGCCGGTGTTGTGGGCGGTGATGGTGTCGCTGGCTGCGGTGTGGGGGGAGTACGGGGTGCGGCCTGCGGCGGTGGTGGGTCACAGTCAGGGTGAGATCGCTGCTGCTTGTGTGGCGGGGGCGCTGTCGTTGGAGGATGGTGCGCGGGTTGTGGCGTTGCGCAGTCGTGCGTTGCGGCGGCTTGCCGGGGGTGGGGCGATGGCCTCGCTCGGGGTGGGCAGTGACGAAGCCCGGCGGCTGATCGACCGGGCGGGGTCGGGTGTCGGGGTCGCGGCGGTCAACGGTCCTTCTTCGACAGTTGTCTCGGGCCCGCCGGCGGCTGTTTCGGCTGTGGTGGAAGCCGCGCGGGAGGGGGGAGCGCAAGCGCGGTTGGTGGACGTGGATTATGCCTCGCACGGTCCGCAGGTCGATGAGATCGCCGACGAGCTGCGCGAGGTGCTGGCGGACATCCAGCCGCGTTCCGCGTCTGTCGCCTTCTTCTCGACGGTGACCGGAGCCCGCATCGACACCGCGACTCTGGATACCGAGTACTGGGTCACCAACCTCCGTCGCCCGGTCCGGTTCGCCGACATCATCGAGACCCTGCTGACCGAGGGGCATCGGGTGTTCATCGAGGCCAGCCCGCACCCGGTGCTCACCCTCGGTATGGAGGAGACCCGTGACTGGGCCGGGGTGGAGGCGGCTGTGGTTCCCACGCTGCGCCGGGACCAGGGTGGCCGCAGCCAGTTGGCGTATGCCCTCGCGCAGGCGTTCTGCGCCGGAGCGCCGGTGGACTGGACGGCATGGCTGGGCGAGCGGCCGCTGGTCGATCTGCCGACCTACCCCTTCCAGCGTGAGCGCTACTGGTTGCCCGATGTAGCGGCATTCGACGGGTCCGAGGGCGACGAGGACGTGCCCGCGGTCACCGAGGAGGAGACCCGGTTCTGGAACGCGGTCGAGGGGGGCGACATTGACGCGCTCACCGGCGAACTGCGGCTCGCCGACGACGCCGGTGCGCGCGACTCGCTCGGAACGCTGCTCCCCGCGCTCACCGGCTGGCGCCGGCGGCTCAGGGAACGGTCCGCCGTGGACTCCTGGCGGTACCGCGTCCGGTGGGCGCCGCTGCCGGAGGCGACCACCGAGGCCGTGGGCGGTCACTGGCTCCTCGTACGGCCGACGGGTGGCGCCGAGGACTGGCTGAGCGTCTGCACCGAAGCGCTGGGGGACGTCCGCACGATCGAGGTCGATGCCGAGACGGGCCGGGACGAACTCGTCGCCCTCCTGAGGGAGTACGACCGTGACACGCCGCTGACAGGAGTGCTCTCGCTGCTGGCACTGGACGAACGGGGGCCGCTGCCCGGCGTGGCGCGCGGTCTCGGTGAGACCCTCACCCTCCTCCAGGCGCTGGTCGACTCCGGCGTCGGGGCACCTGTGTGGTGTGCGAGCAGGGGAGCGGTCGCCGTCGACGGCGGTGAACGGCTGGACTCGCCCGAGCAGGCGCAGCTGTGGGGCCTGGGCAGGGTGGCGGCGCTGGAGCACCCCGAGGAGTGGGGCGGACTGATCGATCTGCCGCCGGGGGCGCGCGGGCTGGAGGCGGCTGCGCTGCGCGCCGCGCTCAACGGCCCCGACGACCAGGTGGCGTTGCGGCCCTCCGGCATCCACGCGCGCCGCCTCGTGCCCGCCCCGTACGGTGCCGGTGACGGCGCGAGCGACGGCAGCAGCGGGTGGACCGCCCGCGGCACGGTCCTGGTCACCGGCGGCGTCGGGGGCCTGACGCCGCATCTGGCCCGCTGGCTCGCCGAGGGCGGCGCCGAACGCGTGGTGCTGTTGGACAGCGAGGCGGACGCGGCGCCGGGCGCCAAGATCCTTGCCGAGGAACTGGCCGAACTGGGCACCGTCCTGGATGTCGTCGACTGCGACCCCGCCGACCACGCGGATGTGACGGCTCTCGCCGAACGACTGGCGGAAGAGGGCGCGCCCGTCGGCACGGTCTTCCACACCTCGGCCTCCGGCGAGCTGGCCCCGTTGGCGGAGCTGACGCCCGAGCGGCTGGCCGACGCGGTGCACGCGGGACTGACCGGCGCGGCCCCCTATCTGGACGACCTGTGCGGTGCGCATCCGGACGGCACCGTCGTCTACTTCACCTCCGTCGCTGCCGTCTGGGGCAGCCGCGAACATGGAGCGTACGCCGCGGCGCACGCGTACATGGACGCGCTGGCTCAGCGCCGCCGCGCCGACGGCGGCCGCGCCGTCTCGGTCGCCTGGGGGCTGTGGGACCTGCCGGAGAGCACCGGGGAACGCGGCACGGCAGCCCGACGGCAGGGCCTTCCGCCCCTCGATCCCCGGCTGGCGGTGACCGCGCTCGGCCGCATCCTGGAGCAGGACGTCGCGCGGACGGTCGTCGCCGACATCGCCTGGGACACCTTTCTGCCGCTGTTCACCCTGGCCCGGCCGAGCACGCTGTTCGACGAGGTTGCCGAAGCGCGGCGCGCACGGCGGCGCACCGAAGCTGCCGGCACCGTGGCGGCCGGCGCGGACGAGGGGGCGGCCGTCGATCAGCAGTCGGCGCTCCGGCGGGAGGTCGCGGCCCTCCCCGCCGCCGAACGCGGCGCACGGCTGCTCGCTCTCGTCCGGACGCACGTGGCCGCCGTCCTGCGCTACCGGTCGGCGGATCAGGTGGGCCCCGACCGTCCGTTCAAGGAGCTGGGCTTCGACTCCATCGCGGCAGTCGAGCTGCGCAACCGGCTGCGCGCCGCCACGGGCGTCGGCCTCCCCGCCACGGCGGCCTTCGACCACCCCACCCCGGCCGCCCTCGCCGACTGCCTGCTGATCGGCCTGCTCCCCGAGGACGGCGCGGCCCATGCCGACGGAGCGGGGGACCACCTCCGAGAGCTGGAAGCGGTGCTCACCGCGCTGCCGCAGACCGATCCCGGCCGCATCGGCCTGGTGAACAGGCTGCGGGCGCTTCTGTGGCGCCACGAGTCGGCGGAGGACGAGGGGGGAGCGGCCGAGGGGACGGTGGACGCCACGGCCGACGCCGGGGACGATCTCGCCGCGGCCACGGCCGACGACATGTTCGCGCTCCTGGACCGGGAACTGGGCGCCTGACACCGGTGGCGGCCGGGTCGCCCGACCCGGCCGCCACGGTTCCCTCACGCGCGCCTTCCGTGCCCAGAGCGCGTCAGCTCTCCCCGTACGGCAGCGTCGCCAGGCGGCCGTAGCCGCCCCGGTAGAAGAGCAGCGGACGGTCCGCCTCGCGGGCCCCGAGGTGCCGGACGCGCGTCACGACGATGGCGTGGTCACCGGCGGGGTGCTCGTCGTCGAGGGCGCACTCCAGCCACCCGATCGCCCCGTCGATGAGGGGCAGCCCCGAAGGCGAGGCCGACCACGCCAGCCCCCGGAACTTGTCGCTCCCGGCGGCGGCCATCCGGCGCGAGACGTCCCTCTGGTCCTCGCGCAGGATGTTGATGCAGACCAGCCCGGTGCCCCGGATGCGGGGCCAGGTCCGGCTGGTGCGGGCGACGCAGAAGGAGACCAGGGGCGGGACCAGCGAGACGGAGGTGAACGAGTTGACCGCGAGTCCGGCGGGCGAGCCCTCCGCCAGTCCCGTGACCGCTACCACTCCGGTCGCGAAGCGGCCCATCACCTCGCGGAACGCGGCCTGTTCCGGCGCGGCCGGTGTGCCCGGAGTTCGGATCGTGTGCGGCGTCATCCCGGCCTTCCCTCCGGTGGACGTGCGCGGCGGTCTTCCCGCTCTTCCCCTCACATCACTTCGCTTCGGCCCACCGACTCCGCCAGTTCCAGCAGGTGCGTCGCGACCCGGTCGGGGTGCTGGGCGTGGAGATCGTGGTCGGCGCCCTGGTACTCGTGGACGGTCGCGTGCGGCAGCCCCTCCGTGGCGCGGGCCAGGGAGGCACGCAGCTGCTCGAAGAGCGCCAGCACATCCGGCGCTATCCGCCCGTTGTCCGGTACCGGGGTGGCGGGCAGCAGTGTGACCGGCTGGGTGATCCCGGCGTACAAGCGGCTCGGTGGGCAGCTCCACACGCTCCGCAGGATCGCCGTCCTTCGGCGCGGGGACAGCCGAGGGGACAGCGAGCCGTCGGCGCCGGCCCGGAGGGAGGACAACGAGGCCTCGATCGCGCTGTCCGACCAGTCCGGATGCATGGCGCGCAGATAGCCGCGCATGTCCTCCAGGGTGACCCCCTCCAGAGCGGGTCCGGCCATCGACATCATGGAAACGAACCGCTCCCAGGTCCCGTAGAAGACGGTCGCGTCGGTGTAGCCGCCCTCCACCAGAGCGAGTCCGGCGACGAAGGCGGGGTGCTCGGTGGCGAGGGTCAGCGCCACATCGGCGCCCCAGGAGTGGCCGCCGACGATCGCACGGGTCAGCCCGAGTTGTACGCCGGCCGCCAGCACGTCCGCCGCCGCGGCAGCGGTTCCGTACGTGTCGTCCTCGGGTGCCTCGGTCTCGCCGTGACCGCGCAGATCGACCGCGTAGACGGCGTGACCGGCGGCGCACAGCCGGGCTGCGACCTCGTCCCACAGCCTGGCGTTCGACGCCAGCCCGTGCACGAGGAGGAAAGCCGGGTCCGCCGCTCCGGGCCGGTGGCGTACGCGCAGCGTCACCTCCTTGTCCAAGCGGACGCGGAGGTCCGTCGGCGCGCGGTCGGAGTCGGTCGTCCCGGCCTGCTCTGCGGTGTGCTCTGCCATGGCTCCTTCTCCGGACGTGACCGCGGTGCTCGGGCTGTCCGCCTCAGCCGTGCGGGTCCCGGGGTTTCTCGGCGGAGGCGAGGACGTACTCCCTCGTCGTCGCGCGCAGTTCGGTGAGCTTGACGTGCCAGGTGATGCTGTTCTTCTGCTTGGAGGAGCGGTAGCGCGGGTCCCGGAGCAGCTTGGCGCAGCGCTCCCGCACATACTCCGCGTTCGGCACCAGCACCCGGTCCGTGACATCCCGGACCGTCACCGGGGCGAATCCCGCGCTGGTCAGCCGCTTTGCGTACACCTGCCGCGAGTACCAGTTCTCGTCCGGGATGACGCGCTTGCGGCGCCACTCGTCCAGCCGCCCCAGCAGGCTCTTCCCACCGGTCCCCGCGGGCGCGGGCAGCGGGTCGGTCGTGGCGAGGATGCCGCCGGGCCGCAGCACCCGGAAGGCCTCGGCGAAGAACCGGTCGCGGGTGTGGAAGTGGGCCGACGCCTCCAACGCCACCACCGCGTCGAACGAGCCGTCCTCGAACGGCAGCGAGGTCGCGGAGCCCACCCGCAGGTCGAGCCGGTCGGCGAAGCCCAGTTCCTCGGCGCGCTGCTGTGCCGCCGCCACCTGGCTCGGTGTCACATTGATGCCGACGATCTCCCGGGGCTTGCGGGTGCGCAGCCAGTGGAAGTCCTGTTCGGCGAAGCCGAATCCGACGTCCAGCACCCGGTCGCCCGCTCCGATGCCGGCCGCCTCGCCCAGCTCCTCGGCCAGGGCCTGGCACGCGTCGTCGTGGTCCGTGCACCCGGGAGCCCAGTAGCCGTAGTTCATATAGAGGCTCTCGTTGCCGAGGATGTCGCGGTAGAAGCCGTCGTCGCGCATCCGGTCGAGGACCTCGTAGAACGAGCGCACCCGGTCGTCGGGCGTCTCGGAGGAGCGGAACATCCGCCGGACCTTCGCCAGCTTGCCCTGGGAGGTGCGGCTGCGTTCACCAGTGATCGGTTGATTGCTCATCTTCGCCCTTCTACGAAGGTGTCCCCAGCGTCACGGGCAGGTGAGCGAGCTGCCGGATGAGTGGGAGCGGCTTCCAGTCGAGTTGTTCTCGGGGTACGGCGAGCGCCAGGCGGGGGTAGGTGCCGAGGAGGGCCGTGAAGGCGACCTCGGCCTCCTGGTTGGCCAGCGAGGCGCCCAGGCAGTAGTGGGGGCCGTGGGAGTAGGCGAGATGGTGCGTGCCGGCGGCGCCGGCGGGACGGGTGATGTCGAGGCGGTCCGGGTCGGGGTAGCGCCGCGGATCGTGGTTGGCCGAGCCGAGGACGACCTGCACGCACTCGCCCCGCCTGATGAGAGTGTCCCCGACCGTCACGTCCTCGGCCGCGTACCGCAGCATGCCCACGACGATGGGGCTGCACCAGCGCAGCAGCTCCTGTACGGCCCCGGGCATCAGTTCCGGGTTCTCGCGGAGCAGCGCGCGCTGGTCGGGGTGGGTCAGCAACGCGACCAGGCCGTTGCCGATGAGATGCGCCGTCGTCTCATGGCCCGCGATCATCAGCGTCAGCACCATGGTGATCAGCTCGGTGTCCGACAGCCGGCCGTTGTCCTCGTCGTGCGCCTGGAGGAGGGCGGTGAACAGGTCGTCCGTGGGCTCGGCCCGCCGCTGCTCGGCCAGTTCGCGCAAGTACGTGCTCATGGCGGCGAGCATCGCGTCCATGCGGCCGATGTCGGCGCTGGTGTAGTCCTCGCTCCAGGACCGCCACCGGGGCCGGTCGGACGCGGGCACGCCGAGCAGTTCGCAGATCACGGTGATCGGCAGCGGATAGGCGAAGTGCTCGATGAAGTCGACGGTCCCGTCCGGGCCGGCGTGGCCGGGCAGCGCGGTGAGCAGTTCGTCGGTGAGGACGCGCACCCGTGGGCGGAGCTCTTTGACCCGCCGGGCCGAGAACGCCCGCGTGACCAGCTTCCGCAGCCGGGTGTGGTCCGGTGGATCGGTGTGCACCAGGTTGCCGGCCAGATAGGGGACGCGGTCGCGGGAGACTCCCATGCCCACGAGCGTCTCCGCACGGGCGTCGACGGTGCTGCCCGGGAGGGAGAGGGAGTTGTTGACGAAGCGCCGGTCGCCGAGCACCGTGCTCACGTCGTCATGACGCGTGACGATCCAGACGGGTCGGCCACCGAGGTCACCTCGTGCGACGGGCGCCTCCTCCCGGATGACTCCGAAGCCGCCGTACGGGTCGTCGATCAGTCCGGGGTCGCTCAGGGAATAGATGTGCGTGGTTTCCATCAAGGGCGTCCTTGTCGCACTGAGCGGCGGCCGGTATCGGCGGACGCTCGTACCCGGCCGCTCGCCGGTCGAGTTCGAAGAAGGCGGGTGGATTCCCTTCTCTCCGGTCGGGTGTATTCCGCCGGATTGCAGCCTCGCTCCCGTCTCTAAAGCCGACCTAATCTGCCGCCTGTCTCCTTCCGCGGTGCCCCGGCCCCGGAATTGCCGCGGACCGGCTTCCGTCCAGCCGCTTTAGAGGGGCGTTATCGGGGCTCGTATGGTCGCTGCGCTGGTGTACTCCGGGCAAGCTTTCACGACCTGTCCGATCTCCGAGCACTCAGAAGGAGTGTTATGACGTCCTCATCGCTCAGGCCGACTCCCGATCAGATGACCGACTACTACGACGGGATGGGGGCGCTGCTGCAAGTCGCCTGGAACGACAATCTGCACTTCGGGTACTGGGACGGGCCCGAGGACGATAGCTCGATCGAGGAGGCCACCAACCGTTTCACCGACATGCTGGCCGCGCGGCTCAGGGTGGGGCCCGGCGACCG
The DNA here is from genome assembly GCF_018070605.1 of Streptomyces sp. B15. NCBI lineage: Bacteria > Bacillati > Actinomycetota > Actinomycetes > Kitasatosporales > Streptomycetaceae > Streptomyces > Streptomyces sp. B15. The sequence continues at coordinate 19,738 of NZ_JAGPXJ010000080.1, read as the reverse complement.
GGTCCTGGACGCGGGCTGCGGTATCGGGAAGCCGGCGATCCAGGTGGCCCGCACGACCGGCGCCGAGGTGCTGGGCATCTCCATCAGCCCGCACCAGGTCGAGCAGGCCGGTGAGCGGGCCGAGCGCGAGGGAATGGCCGACCGGGTCTCCTTCCAGCATGTCAACGCGATGGACATGCCCTTCGAGTCCGAGTCCTTCGACGCGGTGCTCGCCTTCGAGTCGATCATCCATATGGACCGCCCCGCCGCGCTGCGTGAGTTCGCCCGGGTGCTCAAGCCCGGTGGCCGGGTCGCCCTCACGGATGTGACCGTCGTGCAGGAGGACCCGGGGAACATCGAGTTCTTCGAGGGGTTCCCGCGCAAACAGCCGGCGAAGAACGAAGCGCACATCGCGAGCGTCGTCGAGCCCGGTGACTACCCCGGGTTGATGACGGACGCCGGGCTTCAGCTCGACGAGTTGCTGGACGTCACGGAGAACACCAAGCGGACCTTCAACCTGCTGCTCGACGGTGTGATCAAACACCGCAGGGAGTTCGAGCGCAAGCACGGCATCACGGCCGAGGAGGTGCTCGGCTCGTCCACCGTGGAGGACCCCGGAAAGGGCCCTGGCTGCGTGGTCGTCACCGCCCACAAGCCGTAACAGCCCGTCGATCCAGCCCAGGTCACCCGACAGGAGGTGGGCCGCTTGCGTGTGCTCTTCGTGACGTTTGCCTGGAAAACGCACTTCTATCCGATGGTGCCGCTCGCCTGGGCACTGCAGGCAGCCGGGCACGAGGTGCGGGTGGCCAGTGAACCGGAACTCCTCGACACCGTGACGGAAGCCGGACTCACGGCCGTCTCCGTCGGCCCCGAGGAGACGCTGGAACAGCGCATCCGGCGCACCCAGGAAGAGGGCGACCTTCCGAAGGGGCCGATCGTTCCCCCCTTCTCGACCGAGTCCCTGTACGAGATAGGGGGCGGGAACCGGGAAGGGCTGCCCTGGGAGGACATCACCTGGCTGTTCGACAACGTCGTGGTGCCCCGGACACGGTTGCTCAACGACGGCATGGTCGACGACCTGGTGGCGTTCAGCCGCTCCTGGCAGCCCGATCTCGTGCTGTGCGACGTGGTGACCAACGCCGGCGCGGTGGCCGCCGATGCCGTCGGGGCCGTGCACGGGCGGCTGCTGTTCTGGCTCGATCTCAGCCTCAGGATGCGCCGCGATTTCCTGCGCGCCATGGAGCAGCAGCCGCTCGCCGCTCGTCCCGACGCGCTGCGCGACTGGTACGCGGGCTGGGCGCAGAAGTACGGAAGCGACTTCTCCGAGGAGCTGGTCACAGGGCAGTTCGCGATCAACGTACTGCCCGAGCCGTACCGCTTGGAGCCCCACGAGCAGACCCTGTCCATGCGCTACGTCCCGTACAACGGACGCTCCGTCGTGCCGCCCTGGCTTTACGAGCCGCCGCGGGCGCCGCGGGTCCTCATGACGTTCGGTATCTCCGCCAGGCAGCTGGCCGAGCTCCAGGTCATGTCTGTCGAACAGGTGCAAGGCATCCTTGGCGCGCTGGCGGACCTGGACATCGAACTGGTCCTCACGCTCCCCGAAGAGGCGCGGCAACAGCTGGACAGTGTTCCGGACAACACCCGGATCGTGGACTTCGTCCCGTTCAACGTCGTCGCTCCCACCTGCTCCGTCGTGATCCACCACGGCGGAGCGGGCAACTTCAACGGCACGCTGCTGCACGGAATTCCGCAGCTCCTGGTGGACAGCGCCGTCGACGCGCCGGCCAAGCGCATCGTGCTCGAAAAGACGCGGGCCGGGCTCTCCGTCTCACCGGACGAGGCCACCGGGCCCCGGGTCAGGGAAATGCTGGCGCGACTGCTCGGCGACGGGACGTTCCGCGCGGGAGCGCAGCGACTGCAGCGGGAGGCCCTGGGCCAGCCCACCCCCGGCGCGCTGGTCCAGGAGCTGGAACGGCTGGTGGCCGGAGACCGGGAGTCACGTCCGCGTCCGTGACCGCTCCACACGCACACACAGGTGCCCGGACCCGAGTTCGCTTCGGGACCGGTCACCTGTGTGTGCGCAGGTGATGGCAGGTCAGTCGATCCTGTGGCACTCGGCCGTGTGCGGGTAGTCGCCCCCGCCCGGCAGGGAGACCGTCGAGGTGACGTCGAAGCGCCCCGGCCCGATCCACTTGTAGTCGTCCGTGAGCTTCATGTGTGCGCCTTCCGCCTCACCGTCGGGGTCGGGCTCGGACACGCCGATGAACTCGCCGGTGAAGACCAGGTGCCCGTCCTTCCAGCCAGGGGAGGTCGTGATGCTGGTGGTGCCCCAGTTGTCGTGGTACTGCCGGAAGTACACGCGATCCACCGGGTTCCAGCCCGTGACGTCCCGTGCCCTGATGGTGCCGGGCTCGATCGAGATGGTGCTGTAGGAGAAGTGTCCGCCCATGGCCTTCTTGACCTTGACGTACGACACCGTCTTCTCGATCCCGTTGGGCGGCGGCGGTGAGACCTCGACGCACTTCCACGAACCCAGCAGACGCTGCATCTCACGCATCTGCGGCGGGGGCGGCAGCTTGTCGCGGGACTTCTTGTGCGCGGCGGTACTCGACTTGTGCGCGGCGGTCTTCGACGCGGACGCGGCGTCCGGGCCGCCGTCCCCGTCCCGGGCGCCGGCCGACGAAGGGCCTGCCAGCAGCGCGGTCATCCCCAGTGCCAGGCCGGCGGCGCCGACCGTGCGCAGGGGTGTACCGCGCCGCCGCTGACCAGCGGTGCGTGTGCTCATAGTCAACTCCAGTCGGTGTTCTGGTTCGAGCGGTCGGCCGTCACTGCCGGGGCGTCCCGAGCCTGACGGGCAGCCGGGTCAGCACCCGGGTGAAGGGGAGCGGCTTCCACTTCAGTTCCTCCGGCGGTACGGCCAGGGCCAGCCCGGGACGGCGGGCGAGGAGGGCCGTGAAGGCGACCTCGGCCTCCTGGTTGGCCAGCGAAGCGCCGAGGCAGTAGTGCATGCCGTGGGAGTAGCCGACGTGCTGAGGGGCACGGCCGTCGCCGGCTGTGCGTCGCCTGACGTCCAGCGTGTCGGGGTCGGCGAAGCGCGCCGGGTCGCGGTTCGCGGTGCCCAGCACCGCCTGCACCCGTTCGCCCCGCCGTATGCGGGCACCCCCGACCGTCGTGTCCTCGCGGGCGTAGCGGAGCATGGCGGTGACGGCCGGGCCGCACCAGCGGATGAGCTCCTGCACGGCACCCGGCACCAGGGCCGGGTCGTCCCGCAGCAGAGCCAGCTGCTCAGGATGGGTCAGCAGCGCGGCGAGACCGTTGCTGATCAGGTGCGCCGTCGTCTCGTGCCCCGCGATCACCAGGTTGAGCACCATGGCGATCAGCTCGGTGTCCGAGAGCCTGCCGCTCTCCTCGTCCCGGGCCTGGACGAGCGCGGTGAGCAGATCGTCGGCGGGCTCGGCACGGCGCTGCTCGGCCAGCTCCAGGATGTAGGAACTGATGTCGGCGAGCATCGGATTCATGCGCCGGGGGTCCATGCTGCCGCAGTCCACGCTCCACCGCCGCCACAGGGGGCGGTCCTCGGTGGGGACGCCCAGCAGTTCGCAGATGACAGTGATCGGCAGGGGGAACGCGAAGTGCTCGACCATGTCGACCGCGCCACCGGCGTCCACGGCCTCGGGCAGCGCCCGCAGCAGCTCCTCGGTGACCGTCTCGACGCGGGGCCGCAGCGCCGCGATCCGGCGCGCCGAGAAGGCCCGGGTGACCAGTTTCCGCAGCCGGGTGTGGTCCGGCGGGTCGGTGTGCACCAGATTGCCGGCCAGATAAGGGGCGAGGTGTTCCGCGACGCCCAGCTTCACCAGCATCTCGGTGTGGACATCCATCCCGCCCGGTGGGGGAGCGGGACCCATGGCGAGGCGGGGATCGGACAGCACCTCGCTCACATCGTCGTGGCGCGTGACGAGCCAGACGGGGCTGCCGCCGTAGGGGTCCTCGACCAGCTCGGGATCGCCCGGCGGATACGTATGAGCCGTGTACTCGAGAGTCAACGGCGGCCTCCTTGGACCCTGGTCTGAATCGGCCGCGGCAGCCCCGGCGGGCGCGGCACGGCGCCCGTCCCCACGTCGCCGGCCCTGGCCTGTCCCTAGGCGGGACCGTCGCCCTCGTCGAGAGTGGTGGCGATGAACCGGGCGAGCTGGGTGGGCGTGGGGTGCTCGATGATGGCGACGAGCGGGATTTCGACATCGGTGAGCGCCATGAGATTCCGGGTCAACTCCAGCGCCTTGAGCGAGGTGAGCCCCTGCTCCAGGAAGTTGCTGTCCGCATTCAGGGCACTCTGGTCGAGGACGTCGGCGGCCTCCTTCCGAACGGTGTCCTGCAGGATGCGCTCACGTTCCTCGGGCCCGGCCGCGCTGATTTTCTCCCGCAGCGAGTTCTTCTCCTGAACGGCCTGGTCCGTACCGGTCGCTTCTGGCGTCATGGCGTCGAGTCCTGTCTCTCCGGATGAGTTGTCTGGCGCACTGCCGTTCATCGTGGGTCACGGTTCTAAAGGCACGCCAAACGACGGCGTGTGCGGCTTTAGCGCGACGCAATCGAGGCGGGGAGCATTTCCGGTGAGATTGTGTCTTCTCGCCCCCGCAGGATCGTCGAGAGATCGGGAGGAGTTCCATGAACTCTCCACCGGCCGGGCCCCCCGCGTCCGACCTCATGGCCGACTATTACAGGTTGCTGGGAGAACTGCTTCAGATGGCCTGGGGGGACAATTTCCACCTCGGGTACTGGGAAGGGCCCGACGACACGAGTTCGGTCCAGGAGGCCACCGACCGGCTCACCGATGTGCTCGCCGCACGACTGCGGGTCGGCCCGGGCTCCCGTGTCCTCGACGTGGGCTGCGGCATCGGCAGCCCCGCGCTGCGTGTGGCGGCCACCACGGGTGCCGGCGTGTTCGGCATCACCACGACCCCCGAGCATGTGGAGCAGGCCGCGGAGCGCGCCCGTGAACAGGGCATGGCGGACCGGGTGACGTTCCAGCAGGCGGACGGGATGGACATGCCGTTCGAGCCCGAGTCCTTCGACGCCGTGCTCGCACTTGAGTCGATCATGCATATGGAACGGCCCACCGCGCTGCGTGAGATGGCCCGGGTGCTGGCTCCCGGCGGGCGGCTGGTGCTGACCGACGTGTTCCCGCTCGCGGAGGAGGCGAGCGACAACCCCCAGGCGTTCGGCACCCTCTTCGGCGACGCGCCGGTCAGCGAGCAGGACCCCGGGATGGCCTCTCTGGCACGGTTCGAGGACTGGCCGGACCTGGTCTCCGCGGCCGGGCTGCGGCTGGACGAGCTGACCGACATCACCGAGAACGTCCAGAACACCTTCCCCCGTATGCTCGACGGCTTCATCGACCGGCGCCGGGAGTTCGAGCGGCAGCACGGCGTCAGCGTGGAGCAGGTGCTCGACCACACGCGGCAGGCCAACCCGGTGGCCGCCGGCTGCCTGGTGATGGCCGCGCACAAGCCCTGAGCGCGGAGACGGTACCGAGGTGCGGCGGCGGGCCCCTCCTGTGCGACGGGTCCCGCCGCACACCACCGCCAACCGCCCGCGCCGACTGCCGGCCCAGTCCCGAAGGCCCGGCCCGGGCCCGGTCGCTCAGGCGGCCCTGGCGGTGCCCAGCGACAGCGGGAGTCGGACCAGGACCCTGGTGAGCGGCTGGGCCTTCCACTCCAGACGGTCCTCCGGCACGCCGAGCGCGAGGTCGGGGTACCGGCCCAGCAGCCCCGCAAGGGCGACCTCCGCCTCCTGGTTGGCCAGCATGGCGCCGAGGCAGTAGTGGATACCCTGCGAATATCCGAAGTGGTGCGGCCCCGAGGCATCGGCGCCGCGGGTCACGTCCAGGCGGCCGGGATCGGTGTACCGTCCCGGGTCGTGGTTGGCCGAGCCCAGCACCACCTGGACGCAGTCACCCCGCCGGATCAGGGTGCCTCCCAGGGTGATGTCCTCGGCCGCGTACCGCAGTTTGCTCACGACGGCGGGGCCGCACCAGCGCAACAGCTCCTGTACCGCGCCGGGCATCAGGCCGGGATCCTCGCGCAGCAGCGCCAGCTGGTCCGGGTGGGTCAGCAGTGCCACCAGGCCGTTGCCCAGCAGCTGCGAGGTGGTGGGATACCCGGCGATCATCAACGCGAGCACCATGGTGACCAGTTCGGTGTCCGAGAGCCTGCCGTCCCCGTCGCGTGCCTGGACGAGTCCGGTGAGCAGATCGTCGGTCGGCTCGGCACGACGCCGGTCGGCCAACTCACCGATGTAGACGGCCACCTCGGAGAGCATGGTGTTCAACCGCCGCGGTTCCATGCTCATGTAGTCGCTGCCCCAGCCCTGCCACCGCGCCACGTCCGTGCGCGGGACGCCCAGCAGCTCGCAGATGACCATGATGGGCAGAGGGTGGGCGAAGTGCGCGATGAAGTCGACCGAGCCGTCCTCTGCGGCGTGGTCCGGCAGCGCGGTCAGCAACTGGCCGGTCAGGGCCTCGACACGCGGACGCAGCTCCCTGACGCGGCGCGCCGAGAACGCCCGGGTGACCAGCTTCCGCAGCCGGGTGTGCTCCGGCGGATCGGTACGCACCAGCTCGCCGGCCAGGTACGGAATGAGGTCCGGCCCGATGCCCATCTTCTCCAGCACCTCGGCGTACTCGTCCGTCCGCCCCGGTACCGAGCCCGAGTTGGTCACGAAGCGCCGGTCGTTGAGCACCGCGCTCACATCGTCGTGCCGGGTGATGATCCACACCGTGCTGCCGTTGAGATTCCCCTGGGCGATCGGGTTCTCCTCGCGCAGCCGGTTGAACCCCCCGTAGGGGTCGTGCAGCAGCTCGTGGGCCGTCAGCAGATATCCGTGTGACAGGTGTTTCGTGGTCATGAGCCCTCCTCGTCGACGGGCACGCTCTCCGCCAGCCAATAGCGCTGCCGCTGGAAGGCGTAGGTGGGAAGGGGGACGGTGCGCGGGCGGCCGGCTCCCTCGAACAGCGCTGCCCAGTCGACCGCCACTCCCTGCACATGGGCCCGCGCCAGGGCGCTGAGCAGGGCGTGCTCCTCGCTCTCCCCGGCGTCCGGACGGGCGGAGGTGTACAGCAGTCCCGGCGCGGGGGCCTCGGGCACCGGGCCGAGGTACAGCAGCGGTCCCTCCGCGGACTGTGCCGGGAGGACCGGGCAGGGCGGCGCGGGCCGCGTCAGCTGTTCCAGCCAGTACTCCGGGGCGGCGGCGCGTTCACCCACCGGTTGCCCCGCCGGGTCGCAGACGAGCGGAACGGCCGGCTTGTCGAACGTCACCGTGCCCAGCAACTCGCGCAGCCGAGCCTGTACGTCCGCGTCCTGCGGCGTGCCCTGCGGGCCGTGCAGCGCGGCGCGGGCCGCGACCAGCTTGCCGGCGTCGTGCAGCCCGAAGACACCGGCGAGGTATGCGGCGGCGATCTCACCCACGCCATGACCCACGAACGGGCCGGGATCGATCCCGGCGGCTCCCAGCAGCCGCGCCAGGGCGACGTGCAGCGCGAACACCGCGGACGCCGCATACACCGGCTGCTCCCGCAGTTCGCGGCCGCCCGTGAACAGCGCCTCCCGCACCGGGCGTGCGAGCTCCGCGTCGAACTGTGCGCACACCTTGTCGAAGGCGGAGGCGAACACCGGGAAGCGCGCGTACAGCCCGGCCCCAGTACCGGGGTGCGGAGCGGTCCCCTCGCCGAACACCAGACCGGCCTTGCGGGCGCCCGCGCCCTGCGGACCGCCCGCGGAACCGTCGCCGACCACCACTTGTGGATGGGCCGTGCCGGCGGAGAGCGCTTCCAGCCCCGCCACCAGTTCACCGCGGTCCTCGCCGAGTACGACGGCGCGGTGCTCGAACACCGACCGGCCCGTGGCCAGTGACCATCCGACGTCCAGCGGCGTCAGACCGGGACCAGCGGCCACATGCCCGGCCAGCCGCGCCGCCTGTGCCCGCAGCGCGGAGGGGCTGCGGGCCGACAGCACCCACGGCACCGCACCGGCCGAGCGGTCGTCCCCGGGATCCGCGTCCGGAGCTTCGGGGGGCTCCTCCAGGATCAGATGGGCGTTGGTGCCGGAGACGCTGAACGCCGATACGCCGGCCCGGCGCGGTCCGTCCCGGCGCGGCCACTCCACAAGCTCACCGGCCACCCGTACGGCCCCGGACCGCCAGCGGACCAGGGGCGTCGGCCGGTCCACACCCAGCGTCGGGGGCAGCACCCCGTGCTGCATGGCCAGCACCATCTTCACCACGCCGGCCACCCCGGCGGCCGCCTGGCAGTGCCCGACGTTCGGCTTGCTGGATCCGAGCCACACCGGCTCCCCGTCCGGGCGGTCCTGGCCGTAGACGGTCAGGACCGCCTGAGCCTCGATCGCATCGCCGATGGCGGTGCCGGTGCCGTGCCCTTCGACCGCGTCGACGGCGCCCGGCGCCAGTCCGGCGTCGTCCAGGGCCTGGCGGAACAGCTGCTGGCGGCCAGGCCCGTTGGGCGCCGCCATGCCGGTGCTCGCGCCGTCCTGGTTGACGGCCGAGCCCCGGATGACGCCGAGGATGCGCCGCCCGTTGCGACGCGCCGCCGACAGCCGTTCCAGCAGCACCAGGCCGGCGCCCTCGCCCCACACCATGCCGTCCGAGGCCGCGGCGAACGGTTTGCACCGGCCGTCCGGCGCCAGCTGGCCCTGGTGGGCGGAGAGCAGGAGAGTGTGCGGGCTGTACATGACGGCGGCGCCGCCGGCGAGCGCCAGCTCGCACTCGCCCCGGCGGAGCGACTGGCAGGCCAGATGCATCGCGGTCAACGACGACGAGCAGGCGGTGTCCACCGACACCGCGGCGCCGACGAGCCCCAAGGCGTACGCCACGCGGCCGGAGGCGACGCTCGCGGCGTTCCCGTTGCCCAGGTGCCCCATCAGCTCGGGAGGCAGCGTGCGCAGCCGGGAGGCGTAGTCGTGGTACGAGACACCCGCGTACACCCCGGTAAAACTGCCGCGCAGCGTCCGCGGATCGATGCCCGCGCTCTCCACCGCCTCCCAGGCGACCTCCAGCAGCAGCCGCTGCTGCGGCTCCGTCGCCAGCGCGTCCTCCGGGCCCATGTCGAAGAACTCGGCGTCGAAGTCCGCCGCTCCGTCGAGGAAGCCGCCCCTGGCCCGTATCCCGGCCCCGGACAGCCACCGAAGGTCCCAGTCCCGGTCCGAGGGGAGGTCGCCGAGCGCCTCCCGCCCGTCGGCCAGCAGCTCCCACAACTGCTCCGGGGTGCGGACGTCACCGGGGAACCGGCAGGCCATCCCGACGATCGCGACGGGTTCCTCGGCGCCCGATTCCGCCTCGCGCAGCAGCTGCTGCGTACGGTGCAACTCGGCCGCCGTCCATCGCAAGTACTCGACGACTGTGCTCGTGTCCGTCATGCCCGGACTTCCGTCCGTCACCGCGCCACGGCGCCGCGCGCGCCGACGGCACTGCGCGGGCGCAGGCCCACGAGATCCATCTCCTCCTGGCTCAGCGGTGGCTCCGCCAGGTCGGGACGCATCCCGTCCGAGTGCAGCAGCGCCATGAAGTCGCTGGAGCCCAGCGTGGACTGGGGAGACGTCATGCTCATCACGTCCGTCACCACGTCGGACACCTCGGGGGAGCGGATCGACCGGCCCGCGACCAGATCGGCGAACGTCTGCCGTGCCGTGGCACCACCGGTCAACCGGGGATCGGTGGCGCTGTTGCGGCAGTTGACGAACGCGATGTCCTTGGAAGCGGCCATGATCCACGGATCGTCCACCGCCGCGCTGATCGCCCGCTGCGCGCGGTGCGCCGCGCCCGGACCGAACGGCCGGGACAGCTGCTCGTCCAGCGCCGCGGCACCCCGCGCCGCCGCGCTCATCCCGTGCCCGTAGATCGGGTTGAAGACGGCGAGCGAGTCGCCGAGCACGACCAGGCCGTCCGGCCAGTGTGCCAGGCGCTCCGGATACAGCCGCCGGTTGATGCCGAGCCGCGAGGCGGACACCGGGGTCAGCGGCTCCACCTGGCTGATGAGGTCCTTGACCAGCGGATCGCGCAGTGTGTCCGTGTAGGCGAGGAAGTCCTCTTCACGCGTAGGCAGTTCACCGCCCCGGGTGCAGGAGAGGGTGACCATCCACTGGCCGTCCTCCTGCGGATACACCACACCGAACCGGCCCGGCTTCCGCTCACGGTGGTCGGCGGCGACGTTGACCGCGGGGAACAGCTCCGTCGCGCCCTCCGGCGCCCGGTACATCCTGCTGGCGTACGCCATGCCGACGTCGACCACGTCCTCCTCCACGGCGGGCAGGCCCAGACCCGTGAGCCAGCGCCGCACCCGGGAGCCGCGCCCCGAGGCGTCCACCACGAGATCCGCCTCCAGCGTCTCGCGGACGCCGCTGTCGATGTCCCGTATCCCCACCCCGGTGACGCGTCGTCCGTCGCCGGCCAGCTCCAGGACCTCGGTCCGCTCCCGCAGCGTGATCCGCCCGCCGGCCAGGATCCGGCGGCGCACCGTCCAGTCCAGCAGCGGGCGGGTGCACATCAGTCCGAACTGGCGCGGCGGGAAGCGGTGCTGCCAGCCGTGCGAGGTCAGCGTCACCAGGTCCGTCTGGAAGCGCAGCTTGCGCGCCCCGGCCGCCAGCAGCTCCTCCGACGTACCGGGCAGCAGATCCTCGACGATGCCGGCGCCCTCCGACCACAGGATGTGGCCGTGGCGCGCCTGAGGCGTCCCCCTGCGGTGCCTGGGCTCGTCCGGCAGGGCGTCGCGCTCCACCACGGTGACGCTGTCCAGATGGCGGGCCAACACGTGGGCGGCCAGCATGCCCGCCCAGCTGCCGCCCACTACGATTCCATGTCCGGGTCGTGTCACGATTCCCTTCCTTCACGTCGCTGCGCCCGACGGCCGGCCACGCGCCCTAGGCGGGCCTGGCCCGCTCCCTGGCCGCCCGCCCCATCTCCGTGAGCTGCTGGGCGACTTCCGCGTAACTCCCGACACCTGCGGCCCCGGGGCCGTCACCGACATGGGCGTCGGTCATGCCCCAGAACGCCTGCACATGCCTGCTCAGACCGTCCTCGCCGACCTCCATGATTCCGATGACCTTGAAGGTCATCCGGGTCGGCTCCTCGACGGTGATGGTCGACGGGACCACCACCCATCGTTCGTCCATGGACGTGACCACCCGGCCCGGTGTCTCGTGCACCCCGCCCGCGACCGCCTCGGCGATCCGCTCGCGCAGCTCGGCCCTGCCCCGCAGCGGGCGGGCACCGACCGGGTCCTCGAACACCACGTCCTCCGTGAACAGTTCGAGCAACCCCTCCACGTCCCCCTCGTTGATGCGCCGGGCGTACTCGTGGACCATGTGTTTTCTGCTCGCCTCGTCTGGCATGCCGCCTCCCGCACGGGCCGATCGGTGATGTCACCGGGTGAGTTCGAGGTCGGACCGCCCCCAGAACGCCCGCAGGTCCTCGATGAGGCCACCCACTCCGGTGCGCAGCACCAGGACGTACGCGCAGGCGAGCCGCCTGCCCTCCGCATCGGGCGGCGGAACGAGCCAGCCGCGCTCGGCGAACGCGGGGCCCTTGGGGAGGTAGTCCATGACGGCGAGGACCGGCACCAGTGCGTGCAGGCCGTCCTGGCCCGCGACCGGCTCCCCGACGGTCTCGCTGATCCCTGCCTCCACGCACTGCGCGAAGTGCTGCCGCAGCGTCTCCCGTCCCCGCTGCCTGCCCGAGCCGACGGGGTCCTCGAAGGTGACGCCCTCGCTGTACATCTCCATGAGACCGTCGAGATCACCGCCGCTGAGCCGCCGGCTGTGCTCCACGACGATCTTCTTCCGCGCGATCTCGTCAATCACCGCTGCCCTCACGGTGCCGTTCGAGGGCGGATTTGCGCAGCATCGCGATGTACGGCAGCCCTTGCAGCACCGCCTCGTCCTCGACGCCGAAGTCGATGAGGCAGGCGATCTCGTCCACGCCCGCCGCCAGCAGCCGGTCGACGACGGGAAGCGCCGTCTCAGGGGTGCCGAACAGGCCGTTGTGCGTGTAGTAGCGCTCGAAGGCGAACTCCGCCAGGCTCCGCTTGCCGGCCGCGTCGGGTGCGTCCGGGTGCCCGCTCGCCTGACTGATGTGCGTCTCGATGTACTGGACCAGCGGCTCGTGGACGGTGGCGCGGACCTCGGTCTCCGACGGGCCGAGAAAGGTGTGGATCATCATGGTGACCCGTCCGGCCTCCGGTGCGTGACCGCTCCTGGCGCGGGCCTCGCGGTAGGCGCGGACATGGCCCGCGATGTCGTCGAGGGTGGTGGCGACCAGCGCCGTGAGCACGTGGTAGCCGCACTCGCCCGCCCGCACCCAGGTCTCGCGCGTGCCGACGGTGGCGATCCACGTCGGCAGCTCCGGCTGCACGGGCCGCGGATAGGTCGTGCGCAGCAGCTGCTCACCGGCGCCTTCCCTGGCACCCGGTGTACGGACGTCGACCGGTCCGCCGCGCCAGAGCGCGCGCACCGTGTCGATCCGCTCGAAGGTCTCCTCCCGCCGTCGGCCGTAGTCCGCGTCGGAGAGGAAGAAGTCGCCCGGCGACCAGCCGGAGGCGGCGGCGATACCGACCCGCCCGCGCGACAGGTTGTCGACCATCGCCCATTCCTCGGCGATGCGCACCGGGTGGTGGAGCGGCACGACGACGCTTCCGGCGCGGATACCGACGCGCTCGGTGACCGTGGCGATGCCCGCGGCGAGCACCGCGGGGTTGGGGTAGGGCGCGCCGAACTTGTTGAAGTGCCGCTCGGGCACCCAGATGCTGTCGAAGCCTTCGGCGTCGGCGAACTTCGCCGCCTCCAGCACGAGGTGATAGCCGGCTTCCTTGCTGCGCTCGCGGTCGTCGGAGAAGAAGAACAGGCTGAACGACGGCTGTCCCCCGGCCGTACGGGGGTCGGGACGGTCGGTCACGACGGGTGACCCTCCTCGCTGACGGGGCGTGCGGAGCTGACGGAACCGGCGGTGGCGGCGAGGCCGCCCGGGGCAGCGGCGGTGGCAGCGGGAGCGCGGGCCCCCAGGTTCACCAGAGCCAGCTCTTCCGCGCTCAGCGGGGGAGCGGCCAGTTCCGGCCGTAGCTCGTCCCGCGACATCAGGGCCAGGAAGCGGCTCGTGCTCAGTTCCGCCGGGGAGACCGAGAGGCTGGCCACGTCGGTCATCACCGCGCTGACAGCCGGGCTGCGCAGCGCACGCGTGTCGATGAAAGCGGAGAACTGGTGCCGGTCGGCCGCTCCGCCCGTCAGCCGCGGGTCGGTGACCCGCACATGGCAGTCGACGTACTCGATGTCCTTGGAAGCCGCCATGATCCACGGATCGTCGACGCGCTCGCTGATCGCGCGCTGCGCCTCGCGGGCCGGGTGCGGGCCGGGCTTGGCCAACTGCTCGTCGAGCGCGGCGACCCCGCGTGCGGCCGCGCTCATCCCGTGCCCGTAGATCGGGTTGAAGACGGCCAGCGCGTCACCGAGCACCAGCAGCCCTTCGGGCCAGGCGTCGAGCCGTTCCGGGTACAGGCGGCGGTTGGCGCCGAAGCGCGAGACCATGACGTCGCTCAGCGGCTCGGCGCCTTCGATGAGGTCGGCGACGAGCGGGTCGCGCAGGGTCCGCGCGTAGGGCACGAAGTCCGCCTCGCGGGAAGGCAACTTCGCCCCCCTGGTGCCTGCCAGGGTGACGATCCAGCGCCCGCCCTCCTGCGGATACACGGCACCGAAGCGGCCCGGCTCGCCGCTGTGCGGGTCGGCTGCGACGTTCACCGGCGGGAAGCCGTCGGTGGCACCGGGCGGGGCCTGGTACAGGCGCGAGCAGTAGGCCATCCCTGCGTCGACGACGTCCTCCTCCAGTGGAGGCAGTCCCAGGTCGGCGAGCCAGTTCGGGAGCCGGGAGCCCCGTCCGGTCGCGTCGACGACCAGATCGGCCCGGAGCGTCGTCTCCGCCCCGCTCGTCGTGTCCCGTACCCGTACGCCCGTGATCCGCTCCGGCTCACCGAGGAGCTGGACGGCCTCGGTGTGCTGCCGTACGTCGATGCTGCCGGTGGACAGCGTCTCCTCCCGCACCACCCAGTCCAGCAGCGCACGGCCGCACATGATGCCGAACTGCTGGGAGGGGAAGCGGTGCTGCCAGCCGTGCGGGCCCAGCGTCACCGCGTCCCGCTGGAAGACGATGCGCCGCGCGCCCGCGTCGGCGAGCCGGTCCAGTGTGCCGGGCAGGAACTCCTCGACGATGCGGGCGCCCCCGGACCACAGGATGTGGCTGTGCCGTGCCTGGGGCGTCCCCTTGCGGACGCGGGGTTCGGCCGGGAAGACGTCGCGTTCCACCACCGTGACATGCCGCATGTGCCGGGAGAGCATCCGGGCAGTGAGCATGCCGGCCCAGCTGCCACCCAGAACAATTCCCCGTTCGGGTTCGGTCATGGATAGCCTCTCGTCGTGTTTCGAGGCGGCGCGACGCCGTCCGGTCATGGTTGTCGCCGCCGCTTAAGCGGACCTAGCGCCGGCCTTACCGGCAGCTGCTCTGCCGAGGGATTCGTCGACGAAGGTGAGAAGTTCCTGGAGGGAAGCGGATTCCAGTTGCGCGACGGCGCCGTCATCTCTCGCTGCCGCCCGCGGTTCCTCCACCTGCGCCAGCAGGGCCTTGAGGCGTCTCTTGAGCGCGGCCCGCCCTTCGTCACCGTCTTTGAGCAGGCCCGGGAGTGTGCTCTCCAGGCGGGCGAGTTCGTCGCAGACGGAGGTGATCGAGACGGCGTGCCGGGGAGTAAGTTCGGTCAGCAGGAATTCGGCGAGCGCGGTGGGATTCGGATGGTCGAAAACAGCGGGTGTCGTCAGGAACAGCCCCGTTGTGGCGGCCAGTTTCTCGGCCAGTTCCGTCGCGGTCAGCGAGTCGAAACCGATGTCGAGAAATCCCCGGTCGGCCGGTACCAGTTCGGGCCCTTCGTGGCCCAGCACTTCGGCGGCGTGACTGCGTACGAGGTCGAGCAGCAGCCCCAGTCCTTCCTCGGGCGGCAGCGAGGTGACACGGGCCGCGAAGGCAGCGGACCCCGCGGCGCCCTCGGCGGTTCCGTCGGCCGGGCCGCCCGGAGCGCCGCCGTTCGCCGCGGCGGGCCGCGCGGGGTGCCGTGCCTGCGGCGCGCTGCCCGGGGTGTCCGCGGACCGCGCCACCCGCTCGCTCGCCGCGCGCAGCCTTTCGGCGTCGACGGGACGCCACCGTACGGTTTCCGCCGTCAGCACCGGCCGCCCGGCCGTGTCGGCCAACGTCAGCCGGGTGCCCTCGGCGCCGTCCGGGAGGGGCGTGAGCCGGGCACGTACGGCCCTGGCTCCGGTGGCCCACAAGACCACCTTCGACCAGGAGGACGGCAGGCGTGGAAGGTGCCCTTCCCCGGGTTCTTCAGCGGCCCCTTCTCCGGTCCCTTCCTCAGCCCGGTCGGTGGCCCCGGCAGGGAGCGCCGGGTGGAGGGCGGCCTCCAGCAGCGCCGGGTGGAGGGCGAACCCGGCCGGTGTGCCGGCGGCTTCCGGCAGCGCGACGTCCGCCAGCAGCGTCTCCCCGTCACGCCACGCCGCGCGGACGCCCCGCAGTGCGGGCCCGCAGTCGTGGCCCGCCTCGGCGGCCGCCGTATACAGCACTTCGATGTCCATCGGCTCCGCGTCGGGCGGTGGCCACGCCTCGCCCAGGTCCTCCTGCCGACCGGGGTGTTGCGGTGACGTCGCGGTGAGCACGCCTTCCGCGTGGCACGCCCACCCGGCCGACGCACCGTTGGGGTCCTCCGCTTCGGGGCGCGTGTCCACCCGTACGGAGCGGTGGCCGTCGTCCCCGGGTGCGCCCACGGTCACCTGTACCAGGAGCGCCCCGGCAGCGGGCAGCACGAGCGGTTCACGGAGCGTCAGCCGGCCTATTCCGCCCGGGCATCCGGCCTCGTCGGCGGCGCGCAGCGCCCAGTCCACCAGTGCGGCGCCGGGCACGGAGGCTGTCTTCGCCACCCGCTGCCCGTCGAGCCAGCCGGCGCCGTCGGCGGTGATACGGCCGGTCAGGAGCAGACCGCCGTCGAGAAGTTCCCAGGAGGCCGTGAGCGATGGGTGCTCCACGGGCCGCAGCCCGGTCCCGCTCACCTCGCCGGTGCGGCGGCCGGGCGTGAGCCAGTACCGCTCCCGCTGGAACGCGTACGTCGGCAACGGCACGGTTCGGGGACGGGCCCCGGCGAAGAACGGTGCCCAGTCGACAGGGTGGCCGTCGGCGAACAGCGCCGCCAGCGCCCGTGCCAGGGACAGTTCCTCGGGCTGCTTGGCGGACAGGGTGGGCAAGGTCGCAGCGCGTCGTCCGCGCTGCTGCGCCGCGGGGCCGTGCTGGAGCGTCTGCCTGGCCGCCGTGCTCAACGTGCGGTCGGGGCCGAGCTCCACGAACGCCTGTGTCCGTGCGGCGATGTGTGACACGGCGGGGTGGAACAGCACGGGCCGGCGGATCTGCTGGACCCAGTAGTCCGGGGTGGTCAGGAGTTCCTCGGCGGGTTCCCCGGTGAGATTGCTCAGCAGCGGGAGGGCAGGCGTGCGGTAGGCCAGGCCGCCGATGGCCGCTGCGAAGTCGTCCAGCATGGGCTCCATCAGCGGGGAGTGGAACGCGTGGCTCACCGCCAGCGACTTCGTCTTGCGCCCCCGCTCCGCCCACGCGGCCGCGATCCGGGAGACCAGTTCGGCGGGCCCCGACAGCACGGTGGTGCCCGGGGTGTTGAGTGCGGCGAGCGAGACGTGGCCTTGGCAGGCCGTCAGGTCCTCGGCGAGTTCCTCCGCTTCCGCCTGGACGGCGGCCATGGCGCCCCCGGGTGCGAGACGGCCCATGAGGCGGGCCCGCGCTCCCACCAACCGGCAAGCATCGGGCAGATCGAACACCCCGGCCGTGTGCGCTGCGGCGATCTCGCCGATGGAGTGCCCGATCACCGCGTCGGGGCGTATCCCCACCGACTCCAGCAGCCGCACCAGTCCGACCTGCAGCGCGAACAGACCGGCCTGCGCATAGGTCGTATGGTCCAGTACCTCACGCGGCCCGGAGAAGACGACATCCCGCAACGGGTGTTCCAGGTCGTCCGCGAGCTGCGCGCACACCTCGTCGAAGGCTGCGGCGAACTCCGGGAACCGCGCGTGCAGTCCGGCGCCCATGCCGACCCGCTGGCTTCCCTGACCGCTGAACAGGAACACGGTCCGTCCGCTGCGGTCGGCGGGACCGGGCTCCGCACCCGAGGTGAGTACGCCTTGGTGCTCTTCGCCCGCCGCCAGCGCGCGGACGGCCGCGAGGAGCGCGTCGCGGTCCCGTCCCGTCACCACGGCCCGGTGCTCGAAGGCGGTACGGGTGGTGGCGAGGGACCAGCCGATGTCGGTGGGGGACTGCTCGGGGTGGGCGTCCGCGTGTGCGGCGAGTGCCGCGGCCTGGCCGCGCACCGCCGCCGCGCTGCGGGCGGACAGCATCCAGGGCAGCGGGAGCCCGGCGGTCCGGCTTCCCGGGCCGGCGTCCGACGTCCTGGGCCGTTCCTTCGGGACTGCCGGGACGCGGGCCGGGGTGGGGACTGGTGCGTGGGACGGGGGGTGGGCCGGATCGGCGGCCGGTTCCGCGCCACGGGCGTCCGTCGCCTCCTGGAGGATCAGATGCGCGTTCGTGCCCGAAACCCCGAACGACGAGACACCGGCGCACCGTGGAGCGTCCCTCGCGGGCCACGGCTCCGGCCGGTCCAGCAGACCGATCCCTCCGCTGTCCCAGTCCACATGCGAGGTGGGCGCGTCGAGGTGCAGGGAGGCGGGAAGCGTGCCGTGCCGCAGCGCCATCACCATCTTGATGACGCCCGCGACTCCGGCGGCGGCCTGGGTGTGGCCGATGTTGGACTTCAGGGCGCCCAGCCGCAACGGCCGCTCCGCCGAGCGCCCCTGGCCGTACACCGCGAGCAGCGCCTGGGCCTCGATGGGGTCGCCCAATGTGGTACCGGTGCCGTGTGCCTCGACGGCGTCCACGTCCTGCGGCGACAGTCGCGCATTGGCCAGCGCCTGCCGTATCACCCGCTCCTGGGCCGGGCCGTTGGGCGCGGTGAGGCCGTTGCTGGCACCGTCCTGATTGACCGCGGAGCCGCGGATCACCGCCAGTACGGGGTGGCCGTTGCGCTCCGCCTCCGACAGCCGTTCCAGCAGCACCGTGCCGACGCCGTCCGCGAAGCCTGTACCGTCCGCGGCCTCGGCGAACGGCTTGCAGCGGCCGTCGGCGGCCAGCCCGCGCTGCCGCGTGAACTCGACGAAGATGCCCGGCGTCGCCATCACCGTCACCCCGCCGGCGAGCGCCAGCGCGCACTCGTCCTGGCGCAGCGCCTGACAGGCCAGATGGATGGCCACCAGGGACGAGGAGCACGCGGTGTCCACCGTCAGTGTCGGCCCCTCCAGCCCGAAGGTGTAGGCCACCCGGCCGGACAGCGCGCTGCCGCTGTTCCCTGTGGCGATATGGCCGGCGACGTCCTCGGAGACGGTCTCGCCCGCGAGCGTCATGTAGTCCTGCGAGGCGACGCCCGCGAACACGCCCGTACGGGAGCCCGCCAGCTCTTCCCGGACCAGGCCCGCGCGCTCGAAGGTCTCCCACGCGGTCTCCAGCAGCAGCCGATGCTGCGGATCCATCGCCACCGCCTCGCGCGGGCTGATCCCGAAGAAACCGGCGTCGAACAGGGGTGCGTCGTGGAGGAACCCGCCCTGGTCCGTGACGCTCCTGCCGGGGCCGTCCGGCCGGGTCAGCGTCTCGAGTGGCCAGCCGCGGTCGACCGGGAAGGCCGAGACGGCGTCCACGCCGGACGCCACCAGCCGCCACAGGTCCTCGGGGCCGTGCACCCCGCCCGGCAGGCGGCACGCCATACCGACGATCGCGATCGGCTCCCGCGCCCGCTCCTCCAGTTCGGTGACCCGCCGCCGGGCCTGCCGCAGATCGGCGGTGGCGTGCTTGAGATAGCGGCGCAGCTTCTCGTCGTCGGCCATGTCCCTCAATCCCGCTCGGACGGCGTGTCGTGGTCGGCGGCAGCTGGGTGGCCGTGCCCGCTCAGCTCGCTGTCGAGCATGTCGAACAGCTCGTCGTCGGTGGCGGTCTCCAGCCGCACGTCCTGGTCGGAGTGCGCGGCGGTATCCGCGGGCCCCGCTACGCTCCGCAGCAGCTCCTGAAGCCGGGCCGCGACCCGCTCCCGTCCGCCGTCCGGCAGCGCGGTGACGGCGGTGGCGACCGTGTCCAGCTCCGCGAGCACCGAGGCGGCCGGGTCGTCGTCCTCAGCCATGCGCTCGCCCAGCACCTCGGCCACCGCCGTCGGGGTCGGATGGTCGAAGACGAGCGTCGCGGGCAGCCGCAGTCCGGTGGCGGCGGTGAGCCGGTTGCGCAGCTGGACGGCTGCCAGCGAATCGAAGCCCAGCTCACGGAAGTTCCGCTTCGCCGGTACGGAAGCCACCGACTCGTGCCCGATCGCCGCCGCCGCGTGCGCGCGCACCAGATCCAGCAGGGTGCGGTGCCGGTCGGGCCCGGACAGCGTGGCGAGCGTACGGGCCAACTCTTGCCCGCCGCCCGCGTCGGCGCCGCCGCTGCCGCTGCCGCCGCGCGGTGCCGAGCCGCGCACCAGGTGCCGGAAGACGGCGGGAACCCCCTCACCGACCCTGCGCCGCATGCCCGGCAGATCCAGCCGTACGGGCACCAGCAGCGCGTCGTCCCTGCCCAGAGCCGCGTCGAGCAGCGC